>CAZJGU010000016.1:33726-36268 GCA_964545455.1 uncultured bacterium
CCGTAGCGGCCCTGCTCGTCCGGCAGCAGGTTGAGCACGTCGTCGCGGATCTGGAAGGCCGCGCCGAGGGCCTCGCCGGCGGGTTCGAAGCGTGGATCGGGCGTGCGACCGGCCAGCAGGGCGCCCAGCCGCAGGGGCGACACGACGGTGTAGGTCGCCGTCTTGCGCCGCACCATGTCCAGGTAGGCGTCCTCGTCGACGTCGAAACGGTGGGCGGCCACCCAGGCGAGGTCGAGGTGCTGCCCCTCGGCGGTGCGCTCGATCATCGCCAGGAACTCGAGCAGGACGTCGCTTCGATGGGCGACATCGCCCTCGATCAGGCGCCGCCACATCGCCACGTGCATGGCGTCGCCGACGTTGATCGCGACGGGGACTCCCGCCGTCCGGTGCAGGGCGGGACGACCGCGTCGGGTCTCGGAGTCGTCCTCGACGTCGTCGTGCACAAGCACCCAGTTCTGGAACAGCTCCAGCGCGGCGGCGACCGGCAGGGCCTGCACCTCCGTCGCACCGTGCGCCAGGGCCGACAGGCCGACCAGCCGGCCGCGGATGCCCTTGCCGCCACGACGCGGGTAGTCGCGCTGCAGCTCGCGGAAGCGGGCCAGCTCCGGCCCGGGCGCGTCGGCCGGATCGGCAAGGGCGGCGACGACCGCGGCGCGTAGCCGGTCGTCCCAGTCGGGCCCCAACAGCGAACGAGCGCTCACGACCGTGTCCGAGGAGTGCGACGCCGGCGAGGATCCAGAGGGGTCAGAAGATCAGCTCCGTCACGATCCAGGTCGCCAGCGCGAGGCCCAGCAGGAAGACCAACAGGATCGGAAAGGTGGCGGCGTAGGTGGCCCAGATCAGGCGCCAGACGTCGCGCCGGCCCAAGCGAGGCGGGTCCGGCGCCTCGGGGGCGCCGGACCTGGGCGACTCGGGTGGGCGGTGGGCCACGGACCGGCCCTAGCGACGGATGCAGGCCTTGAAGTGGCCGGGGGCCACCTCCTCGAGCGGCGGGACGACGTGCTTGCAGTCCTCGACCGCGATCGGGCAGCGCGTCCGGAAGACGCAGCCCGAGGGCGGGTTGATCGGGCTGGGGATGTCGCCCTGGAGGAGGATGCGCTCGCGCTTGATGGTGGGATCGGGGATCGGCACCGCCGACAGCAGCGCTTCGGTGTAGGGGTGCACCGGGTTGCGGTACATCTCCTTGGCCGGCGCGATCTCCATGATGCGGCCGAGGTACATGACGATGACCTTGTCGCTGATGTACTCGACGACGCCGAGGTCGTGCGCGATGAAGAGCAGCGTCAGCCCCAGGTCTTCCTTGAGGTCCTGCAGCAGGTTGACGACCTGCGCCTGGATCGAGACGTCCAGGGCGCTGACCGGCTCGTCGGCGACGATGAACTGCGGGTCCACCGCCAGGGCGCGCGCGATGCCGATGCGCTGGCGCTGACCGCCGGAGAACTCGTGCGGGTAGCGGCGCATGTGGCCGGCGGCCAGGCCGACGCGCTCGAGCAGGTCCGCGACCTTGTCCTCGCGCGCCTTGCCCTTCGCGAGGTTGTGGATCTGCAGCGCCTCGCCGATGATGTCGCCGACCGACATGCGCGGGTTCAGGCTGGCGAACGGGTCCTGGAAGATGATCTGCATCTTCTTCCGGTACTCGCGCATACGAGCCTTGTTGAGCTTCACGACGTCCACGCCGTCGAAGAGCACCTCGCCCTCGGTCGGCTCGATCAGGCGCAGGATCGAACGGCCGGCGGTCGTCTTGCCCGATCCGGACTCGCCCACGAGGCCGACGACCTCGCCAGGCTTGACGGCGAAGCTGACGTCCTCGACCGCCTTGACGTTGGCCACGACGCGCGAGAGGATCCCTCCGCGGATGGGGAAGTACTTCTTGAGGTTCTTGACTTCGAGCAGCGGCTTGGTCGCGTTCGCGCCTTCGCTGGTACGGGGAGCGGCGTCGCTCACTGGGGAACCCCCTCGGCGGACATGTCGATCTCGTCCCAGCGGATGCAGCGCACCATGTGGCCGCCGCCGGCGTCGACGAGCGGCGGGATGGCCGCCTTGCACTCGTCCTGCGCGAACTTGCAGCGCGGATGGAAGGCGCACCCCTCGGGCAGGAAGAGCGGGTTGGGCACGTTGCCGGGAATCGCCTCGAGGCGCTCCTGGTGGGTCGCGGCCTTGTCGACGCGCGGGATGGAGTTCAGCAGGCCGCCCGTGTAGGGCATCTTGGGCCGAGCGTAGATGTCGCCCACGTCGGCCTCTTCGACCGCGCGGCCGGCGTACATGACGACGACGCGGTCGGCGATCTCGGCCACGACGCCCAGGTCGTGGGTGATGAAGAGGATCGACATGCCGATCTCCTTCTGCAGCTTGCGCATCAGGTCGAGGATCTGGGCCTGGATCGTCACGTCGAGGGCCGTCGTCGGCTCGTCCGCGATCAGCAGTTTGGGGCCGCACGACAGGGCCATGGCGATCATGACGCGCTGCCGCATCCCGCCCGACATCTGGTGCGGGTAGTTCTTGACGCGCTTGCCCGGCTCGGGGATGCCGACCAGGTCCAGCA
>CAZJGU010000017.1:0-35641 GCA_964545455.1 uncultured bacterium
AGCACCCCCCTGCTCTTCGACGTCGGCGTCTACCTGGTCGTGATCGGCGTGGTGCTGACGATGCTGTTCGCGCTGGAGGAGCACTGATGGAGGTGCCCGTCGCCCTGACGGTCGGTGTCGTGTTCGGCTCGGGCCTGTACCTGGTGATGCAGCGCAACCTGCTGCGCTTCGTCTTCGGCCTGATCCTCCTCTCCGGCTCCGTCAACGTGGCCCTGTTCGTCGCCGGCCGCCTGACCCGCGGGATCGCTCCGCTGATCCCGGAGGGGGCGACGGCACCCCCGCCCGGCGCGGCCAACGCGCTGCCGCAAGCGCTGATCCTGACCGCCATCGTGATCGGCTTCGGCCTGATCGCCTTCGCGCTGGTGCTGCTGCTTCGCACCTACGAGCGACTGGGGACCGTCAAGACCGACGAGCTGGCGCTGCGCCTGCACGACCCGCGCCCCGTCGATCCCAGCGTCGACGCGCCCGACGCCCCCGGCGCCGCCGAGGAAGGGACGAAGGCGTGATCACCAGCTGGCTCCTCGTCTCGCCGATCGCGCTCCCGCTGGTCGCCGCGGCGCTGGCCTTCACCGCGACCGGCCGGCGTGTCCTGCAGCGCCGCATCGCGACCGTCGCGTCGCTGCTGCTGGCCGCGCTTTCGCTGCTCCTGCTCGTGCAGGTGTCGCGGGAGGGAATCCTGGTCATGCAGGCGGGCGGCTGGGCCGCGCCGTTCGGGATCTCGCTGGTCGCCGACCACCTGGCCGCCATCATGGTGGCCATCAACGGCGTCATGGTCGCCGCGACCGCCATCTACGCCTTGGCCGACATCGATCCGGCCCGAGAAGCGCTGGGCTACCACCCGCTCTTCCTGGTGCTCGCAGCCGGCATCAACGGCGCCTTCCTGACCGGCGACCTGTTCAACATGTACGTCTGGTTCGAGGTGCTGCTGATCTCGAGCTTCGTGCTGCTGACGCTCGGCAACCGCCGCGCCCAGCTCGAGGGTGGCCTGAAGTACGTCGCCATCAACCTGGTCTCGTCGCTCTTGTTCCTCGTCTCGATCGGCCTGATCTACGGCCTGACCGGAACGCTCAACCTGGCCGACCTGGCGATCGCGCTGCAGGACGCGCCGGCGGGGCTGGTGACGGTCCTGGCGATGCTGCTCCTGATCGCCTTCGGCATCAAGGCGGCCATCTTCCCGCTGTTCTTCTGGCTGCCCGCCTCCTACCACACGCCCCCCGTCGCCGTGTCGGCGTTCTTCGGCGGGATGCTGACCAAGGTCGGCGTCTACGCGCTGATCCGTTCGTTCACGTTGCTGTTCACGCAGGACGTCGGCTGGACCCACCAGGTGCTGCTGTGGCTGGCCGGCTTCACGATGGTGACGGGCGTATTGGGCGCGGCGGCCCAGACCGAGGTGCGCAAGCTGCTGTCGTTCCACATCATCAGCCAGATCGGCTACATGATCATGGGCCTGGCGCTGTACACGCCGCTGGCGTTGGCGGGGGCGGTCTACTACCTGGCCCACAACATCTTCGCCAAGGCCAACCTGTTCTTCATCGCCGGCCTGATGCGACGCGTCGGCGGCAGCTTCGAGCTCGACGAGATCGGCGGCCTCTACCGCGCCAGGCCGCTGCTCGCCGTGCTCTTCCTGATCCCCGCCTTCGGCCTGGCGGGCTTCCCGCCGCTGTCCGGCTTCTGGGCCAAGCTAGTCGTCGTGCTGGCCGCGGTCGAGGTGCGCTCGTGGGTCATCGTCGCGGTCGCGCTGGGCGTCGGGCTGTTGACCCTCTACTCGATGACCAAGATCTGGCAGCGCGCCTTCTGGACCCCCGCGCCGGAGGGCCGCGAGGTCGGTCCGCTCCCGTCGTGGATCCTGCTCGCGCCGGTCGCCGCCCTGGCCGCGCTCACCATCGTGATGGGCGTCGCCAGCGGGCCGTTCCTGGCGCTGGCCGACGCCGCCGCGCGCGAGATGATGGACCCGACCGGGTACGTACGCGCCGTGCTCGGACCCGAGGCCGCCGCGACGCTGGAGGTGGCGCGATGAGCCTCTTCGCGCTCAACCTGATCCTGGCGTTCACCTGGGCGCTGGCCACCGGTTCGCTCTCGGAGCGGAACCTGGTGCTCGGCTTCGTCGTCGGCCTGGTGGTGCTGCAGCTGGTCGGATCGGCCGTCGGGGACGCCCGCTACGGCACCCGGCTGTTCCGCATCGCGGCGCTCGCGACGATCTTCCTCAAGGAGCTGCTGGTCTCCAGCGTGCGGGTGGCGATGTCGGTCCTCTCGCCCCGACTCACGATGGAACCGGCGGTGATCGCCGTTCCGCTGGACGTCGACAGCGACGCCGAGATCACCCTGCTCGCGAACCTGATCTCGCTCACGCCCGGAACCCTCTCGATCGACGTCGCCGAGGACCGCAGCTGCATCTACGTGCACGCCATGTACGGCGGCGACCCGGACGAGCTGGCCCGGGAGATCAAGGACACCTTCGAGCGTCGCATCCGGGAGGCGTTCCGATGATCCCGCTGATCGGCGAGCCCACCCTCCTGTCCATCGTCACCGGCCTGTCGCTGACGCTGGTGACCCTTTCGATCGTGCTGGCGTTCGTGCGCGTGCTGCGCGGTCCCAGCCTGCCCGACCGCGTCATGGCGCTCGACATGATCGGCCTGATGTCCGTCTCGGTGATCGTCCTGACCGCCATCGCCAGCGACGAGGCGGTCCTGCTCGACGCCGCCATCGCGCTGGCGCTGATCGCGTTTCTGGGCACGCTGGCCTTCGCGCGCTTCATCGAACGAAGGGAGAAGGACGGCAATGAGTGAGTGGATCGCCGCTCTGCTGATGCTGGCGGGCGCCTTCTTCGTGCTCGTCTCGGCGCTCGGAGCGCTGCGCCTGCCCGACCTTTTCCTGCGCATGCACGCCGCCACCAAGGCGGGCACGCTGGGCGCCGGCCTGATCCTCGCCGCGGCGCTGGTGGTGTTCGCCACGACCGCGGTGACGACCAAGGCGGTGCTGGCCTTCGTGTTCCTGCTCCTGACCGCGCCGGTCGGGGCGCACGTCCTGGGCCGCGCGGCCTACTACGACGGCGTGCCGCTGTGGGAGCGCACCGAGGTCGACGCGCTGAAGGGCAAGTACGACGAGGCCGATGCGTTCCCGCCCGACGACGACGGCGCCGGCCGCCCGGCCGGCCTGCGCGGCCGGGGCGTCACGGGCGATGCCGATCCGCCCAGGGACGGCTCGACGTGACCCCGCTGCGCAGCCTGGTGGGGCGCATGATCCGCGGCCACGTCGAGCGCCAGGCACGCCGCGCCGGCCTGGCCGAGCTGACCGACCGCCTCGAGGCCAACGGCCGCACGCTGGCGCAGCGCTTCGCCGCGCAGAGCGACGGCGACGGCGTGCGGGAGACGCTCCGCCACGTCGTCGGCATCGAACGCTGGGGCCAGCGGCGCCTGCGGGTCGCGCTGGGCGAGGCGCCGGAGCCGGGGGGACACCGTCCCTACCGGCCCCCGGACGAGGCGGGGCTCGACGCCCTGCGCGTCGCCTTCGCCACCACCCGGTCCGACACGGTCGCCCTGGCGCGCGCCCTCGCCCGGGAGGAACCGGCCCCGGACCTGCGCATCGCTCACGACGACCTGGGCCCGATGAGCGTCGGCGCCTGGCTCGCCTACCTCGACGGCCACGCCCTGATGGAGACGCGGCGCCGGCTGCGCTGAGGTTCGGGCCGGGCGGACGTCAGCCCGCGTCGGCCGGGCGCAGGAACAGCAGCGACCTCGCCTCGCCCGAGCCGGCCTCCTGGTTGCGCGTGGCGACCAGGCGCCAGCCCCGCTCGCCGATCGCGCCCAGCAGGTCGACCTCGAGCACCTCGACGCCGCCGGCCGGGACGGTGCCGCCGAGGTGCAGGAGCATCGCGGCCAACGGATCCGGATCGGCCGGCATGCCGGCCGTCGCGCGCTGGGAAGCGTCGGGCGGCGACCAGCGGATGCGGGTCGGCCGTTCGTGCCCCCGCGCGAAGCGCAGCTCCAGCTCGGCGTAGCGCCAGCGCTGCGGGGCGACCGGCTCACCGCTCACCGCACGCCCCCGACGTCGCTCCAGCCCTGCAGACGCCCCAGCTCGACCCCCGCGACCTCGAAGCGCCAGGCGCCGTCCAGGGCCAGCTGCAGCTCCCCGCCCGCCGCGACCCGCGCCGCCAGGACCGCGCCCAGCTCGCTCAGGGCCACCTCGATCCGCACCGGCAGGCGGACCGTCGCGCCGGCCGGCAGCGCCGACGGCGCGACCTCGACCCGACCGAGCGGCCGCCCGTCCAGGCGCAGGTCGAGCGACGGGGCCTCCACGCGCACGCCGATCGCACCCGGGTTGTCGGCGATCACGCCCACCTCGACGCTCAGGGTCGTGCCCCTCAGGAGCAGCCGGGCGTCGCGGGTGTCCAGTCGCAGCGTCGGGGGCGTCCACGGTCCCGGCGGCTCCAGCCGCCCCTGGGCCAGCCTCAGGCCGCCGAAGCGTTGCGGGACTCCGAGCAGGTCGACGTCGACTGCCGCCTCGACCCGGTAGGGCAGCGGGACGCCGCCGAGCAGCGCGGCGACGTCCGTGACCAGGCCGGGCGCCGCGGACCAAGGGACGGCCACCTCCACGAGCAGCGGCGCCCGGCCCGACGCCGGCAGGTCCAGGCCGGCCGGTAGCGAGCTGCGCGCGACCCGGGCCCCACCCAGTTCCAGGTCCAGCTGCACGTCACGCAACGCCAGGCCGATCGGGTTGGGGTTGCGCACCGTCGCGTCGACACCGAGGACCAGGCCGTCGGCGCCCACGCCGGGCGGGTCCAGTCGCAGCAACCGGACCGTCCCCGCCTCGAAGGCGGGTGGCGAGAGGACGGTGCTGGCCGGCACGCAGGCCACCAGCGTCGAGAGGACCAGGGCCAGGAACCACCTCGAACGGGTCATGCCCCAGTCTGCACCCTCGGCCGGCGTCGCGTGCGGCCGGATCGACGGCCGGCTGGCCGCGCCTGCTGGCGATCGCCACGGCCGCGCTGGCCCTGGCCGCCATCTGGGCGCTCTACAACGTCGTCATGCCGCTGCTGCTGGGCGCGTTCCTCGAGAGCCGTTGGCCGCGATCATGCCCGACCACGTGCCTCCGGAGCGGCGCAGCTGGGCCAACGGCGTACTCATCTTCATGGCCGCGTTGGGCGGGGTCGTGGCGCTGCTGGTGCTGGCGCCGGCGTACGACCGGGCGCCCTGCTCCTGCAGCGGGGGGTGTTCGCGTCGTACTTCGCCGACAGCGCCGCCGAGGCGCGGTTCAGCTCGTTCGCGACCGGCTTCCTGGGCGCGACCCCCGGCAGCGCGGGCTTCACCCTGGCGGCCGCCAGCCTGGCCTACGTCGCCTGGGCCCTGCCGGCCGGCTGGCTGGCCAAGCGCTTCGGCGAGCTGCGCGTCATGATCGCAGGCGCCGCGATCGGCACCGTCGGTCTGGCCCTGGCCAGCCTGGTCGTCCTCGACCCCCGCCTGCTGGCGGCGTTCCTGGCGCTGCTGGGGATGGCCTGGGCGATGCTGATGGTGCCCGGATACCCGTTGGTCGCGAACCAGGGGGGTCGCACCCGCATCGGCTTCTACACCGGCCTCCACTACCTACGATTCGGCGCCGCCGCCTCGGTCGCGTCGCCCGCCGTGGCCGGCGCGGCGATGGACCTGGTCGGCCACCGGGCGCTGTTCGGCGTGGCGTCGGCGGCGATGGGCGTCGCCCTGGCGCTGCTGCTGCTCGCAGCGCGGCGCGGCGTCGTCCCGGCCACGCGGCAGGCGGTGGCCGCCGCCGACCGTCGCGCGTGACGGCGAGCGCACGACCTCCGACGGACCCGCAGCCATCCGGACCACGGTAGGTTCGGGCCATGGCGCACGCCCACCACGGACACGCCCACGGTCACGGCCACGACCACGGCGCCGAGCACGCCAGCGACCGGCGCATCGTCGGAACGGTCGTCCTCAACGGGCTGTTGACGGTCGCGCAGCTGGTGGGCGGCGCGCTGAGCGGCTCGGTCGCGCTGATCGCCGACGCGCTCCACAACCTCAACGACGCCATGGCGCTGGTGATCGTCCTGGTCGCGCGACGGATCGGGCGGCGCCGCGCGGACGGCCGCCGCACCTTCGGCTACCGCCGTGCCCGCACCGTCGGCGCGCTGATCAACCTGGTCGCGCTGGCGGTGGTCGCGCTGTTCCTGGCGTACGAGTCGCTGCTGCGCCTGCTGAACCCGCGTGAGGTGGCCGGCGGCACGATGATCGTCGTGGCGCTCGTCGCGCTCGCGGTCGACCTGGCGACCGTGCTGCTGCTGGCCGGCATGCGCCGGGGCGGCACCGACGTGCGTGCCGCGTTCGTGCACAACCTCTCCGACGCGATGGCCAGCCTGGCGGTGATCGTCGGCGGCGTGGCGATCGTGACGCTCGGCTGGCACTGGGTCGACCCGCTGCTGTCGCTGGCGATCGTCGGCTACGTCGCCTGGCAGGTGGCGGGCATGCTGCCCGAGACGGTCCGCGTGGTGATGGAGAGCGCACCGCACGACGTCGACGTACGGGACGTGGCGGACGCCCTCCGCGCCGTGGAGGGCGTAGAGGACGTCCACCACCTGCACCTGTGGCTGATGGACGAGACGCGCGCGGCGTTGGAGGCCCACCTGGTGATCGAGCGCCCGGCCGCCGCGAAGCTGGACCGCATCGTCGGGCGCGCCCGGCGGGTTCTCCGCGAGCGCTTCGGGCTGGACCACGCGACCCTGGAGGTCGAGTTCCCCGACACGGCGGCGGCCGCCGACCATCCGAGCGAGCTGATCGTGGATGGGTGTTGCGACGAGCCGGTCGCCCCGAACCGCACCCGAAGGGATCGCGGTTCACCACGCAGCGACGAGCCGCGGCCGGCCTGACCGACGAGGCGTGGCGAGGACGAACGGCCCTCGCCACGGGAACGGCGCGCGTGCCAGCGTCGACGGGAGGGACGCCGTGACGCGGGGCGCCACCTCGCGGACCCATGGCGACCGAGCCCACCGGACCCACCGACCGTTCCGTCGCGCTGCGACGGCGGGTCGCCGACTGGCGCGACGAGCGCGAGGGCCAGGCCCTGTTCGAGGGCCTCGCTGCGCTCGAACGAAATGCGCGTCGAAGGCGCGTGCTCACGCGGTTGGCCTCGGCCGAGGCGCGGCACGCGTCGATGCTCGAGCGCGCGATCCTCGACGCGGGCGCCTCCCCCCCGCCGTTCCGCCCGTCGGTGCGGGCGCGGATGCTGCTGGCGTGGGCACGCCTGTTCGGGCCCGTTTCGGTCCTTCCCTGGATCGCGTCGATGGAGGACGCCGATGCCGAGCGCTACCTGCGCCAAGCGGACCGGAGCGAGCCGCCGCCGAGCGACCTGGACGTGCGCCGGGCCGAGGAGCGTGCCAACGCCGACGCCTTGGCCGAGTTCGCGCGCGTCGAGTCGGGCGAGGCCGCCAAGGCGCTGATCCTGAGGATCCGTCGGGGCGTCCTCGCGACGGTGGGGGCGTCGCTGTTCGTGGTGTCGCTTGCGTTGGCGCGCAACGTGCAGATCGAGGGCCTGATCTTCGGGCTGCTGGGCGGCATCCTGGTGGGGCCGGTGGTCCACTACGCGCTCGCCAAGCTCGCCGTTCCGCTGGCGGCCGGTCGCGTCTGGTGCGGCTGGGCCTGCTGGACGGCGGCGCTGCTCGATCACCTACCGTTCCCACGCAGCACGGGCTGGCGATCGTCCCGGCTCCGTCGCCTCCGCAGCGGGCACTTGGCCCTCATCGTGGTCGTCGTCGCGACGCTGGTCCTCGCGCTGGGCTACGACCGCGGCGCGGTCGGCAGGGATGCGGCGTGGTGGTTCCTGGTCGGGAACCTCGTCTACTGGACGATCGGGGTCGCCCTGGCGCTGACGCTGCGGGACAACCGCGCCTTCTGCAAGTACGTCTGCCCGGTGGCCACGATCCTGCGCGTCACCTCGCGACCGGCGCTGCTCAAGATCGAGGGCGATCCCACCGCCTGCGTCGCCTGCGCCTCGCACGCCTGCGCCACCGTCTGCCCGATGGGCATCGACGTGCCGGCGATCGTCCTGGCGGGCGAGCGCATCGGGGGCGGCGAGTGCATCGCCTGCCAGCAGTGCATGGCGGTGTGCCCGCCCAACACGCTCGCCCCGTCCTGGCGCCTCGACGTGTCCCGCATCGACCGGCTGGTCGAGCGGTCGCCGTAGACCGCGGCGTCACGACCGGGTGACGCGTCGTCGTCAGGCCGTGCTGCCTGAAGCGACGTAGGCGAGCCACGACCCGCCCGGCACCTCGTCCTCGACCACCCCGGTCGGCGCTCCATCGCGGACGGTCCCGAGGAGCGCGTTCACCTCGAGCCGGACCTGGTCCACGGCGTTCGCGACGAGGTCGCGGTGGAACCCACGGTCGCCGAGCTCGATCACGTACTCCATCGCCAGGATCCGGCCGAGCGCCCGCCCGAGATCGACGGTGCGCCGCTGCGACAGCTCCCCGTCGAGACGGAAGTCGGCCGCGTCGCGGACGTGCTCCACCGCCCGCGCGGTCCCGTCGAACGACGCGAGGAACGCCTGCAGGGTGGCGTGTCCGCCGCGCCGCATGCCCTTGAGCATCGCGTCGGCGAGCTGCTCGTAGAGGATGTCGTTGGACCCCTCGAAGATCTGGAACGGGCGGGTATCGGCGATCGACCGCCAGGCGATGTGGTCGAACCGGTAGCCCTTGGCGCCGACGAGCTGCAGCAGCGACTGGGACGCCTCCTGCATCAGGTCGGTCACCACCGCCTTGATCGCGTTCGCGGGGATGCCCGCCTTGGACAGGTCCTGGTCCACCCCGGCGTGCTCCGCGGCATGGACCGACATGGCGCTGGCCACGGTGAACGACGCCTGGATCCGCGCCAGGCGCCGCTGGACCTGATCGTAGTGGATCAGGCTCTTGCCGCCCACGTCCCGCTGCCGAACGTGCGCGAGCGCCTCGTCCATGATCCTGCGCAGCACCCCCACGGCCATGCCGGGGAACTGCATCCGGCTACGGTGCAGCAGGTCCAGCATCATGGTCAGGCCGGTGCGCTTGGGCACCAACCGGTGCGCGCCCGGCACCCGCACGTCGACCCGGTTGCGGCCGTAGGGGATCATCCGCAGGCCCGCGTTCTCGAAGCGTTCCTCGACCTCGATCGCCTGGTCCGGGTCGTGCGCGTCGCAGATGAAGAAGCCGATGTCGCGCTCGAGGCGGTCGCCCTCGCCCCGGGCACGCGCCATCACCATCCAGTAGTCCGCCAGGCCGGTCAGCCCGCCCCAGTGCTTGACGCCCCGGATCCGGTAGCCGTCCCCTTCGGGCGCGTACGAGGTGCGCATGTTCAGCGCGTCCGAGCCGTGGTCCGGCTCGGTCATCATCAGACCGCCCATGTTCTGGTGGTGGACGAAGCGGTCGAACACCTCGTCCTTGATCTCCTCGCGGCCGTACTTCGCGAGCGGCTGCAGGAACAGGGCGCCGTTGATGCCGACCGTGAGCGCCATGGCCAGCGACTCGTAGGCGCTGGCCTCGAGCACGGCGAGGCCCTCGTGGACGTGTCCCCCACGTCCCCCGAAGCGCTCGGGGACGAAGGTCGCGAGCGGCCCGCAGGCCAGCAGCTCGCGCATCATCTGCGGCGGCATGCCGCGGGTGAGGTGCAGGCGCACCGCTTCGGCCCGATCGCGGAAGACGCTCCGCAGGGTCGCGGCGTAGCGACCGAGGAACACCGAGAAGTCGGGAAGGGAGGGATGGCTGCTCGTGGTGATCGTGGTCATCGGGACCGCGTCCTTTCTCCTCGATGATCGACCGCATCGATCGAAGGTGTCCGGGGCGGGGTGCTCGTCGTGGACGCTCGACCGTACGATCGTGGCGCCCGCACCGCCGCGACCCGGGATACGAAACCATCCCCGACGGGGTCGGGGATGGTCGCGGCGTCGTCGTGCGCGACGCTTCCTGGTGGAGCCGAGGGGATTCGAACCCCTGACCTTCTGAATGCCATTCAGACGCGCTCCCAACTGCGCCACGGCCCCATGGGACGGCTCGCACGCGTGCGAGCACCGCTGAGTGTATCGGCGCGCCCGCGCGCTGTCAACGGCGGGCGCGATCCCGGGGTCGCCCCGAACCCGTGCCCGTCGGACCTGGAGACGATCGCCCCTTGACGCGTCGCCCCCACGGCTCTAGCCTGCCGATTCGGCGACGCGCCCCTCGCCAGGGTCGCGCCAGGAAGGGGGGATGCGATGACCCTACGGACGTGGATCGTGGGACTCGTCGTCCTGATCGCCGTGGCGCTCAGCGTCGGTCTGCTGGTCCAGGCGTCCCGGCACGCGCCACTCCACCGGGCGTCGGAGCGCACCTGCGTCGGCTGCGTCACCACCTTCTGGAACGGGACCGCGACGATCCGCGCCAACCGGATGAGCGCGGACTACGTGTTCGCCGAGGAAGCGAGCTACCTGGTGTCGTTCGAGGAGGGGACCGTCACGCTGGCGGGCGCGCGCTTGGCGCCCGGCTGCCACGAGGGCCGTGCGGACGAGGGGGTACGCATCGCGTTCGAGAACGCGCGCCACCTGCGCCTTCGGGTGCCGGCGCCGGCCGAGGGATGCCCGGCGTCGCCGGGGACGAGCGGCTAGCTACGTCATGCCTGACGGCACGGAACCGGCCCACTCGACGGATCGAGCGGGCCGGTTCGCTGGCCGGGCGGACGCGCCCGGGCCGTCGTCGCGTGGTTACTTCTTGCTGGCCTTGGGGCTGTCGCCGCGCGCGGCGCGGGCGGCGGCCCGGTCGGCTTCCTGCCGGCGGACGTCGACCTTGAGGCGGGCGGCCTTGCCGCGCAGCTCACGCAGGTAGTAGAGCTTGGAGCGCCGAGTGCGGCCGCGGCGGACGATCTCGATCTTGTCGATCAGGGGCGAGGAGAGGGGGAAGACCCGCTCGACCCCTTCGCCGAAGCTGACCTTGCGGACGGTCACCGTCGAGCGCGCGCCCCGGCCGTTCTTGCGGGCGATCACGACGCCCTCGAACGACTGGATGCGGCTGCGGTTGCCTTCCACGACCTTGTAGTCGACGCGGACGGTGTCGCCCGTGGCGAACTCGGGGAGGTCGTCACGGATGAAGGGCTGCTCGATCGAGCGCAGGATCGCGCCTTTGTTGTACTTCATGGTCCACTCCCGGGGTCCTGAGGTTGTGCTCGCGTCCGCCCCGGGGGCGTCCCGCGGGCGAGCGACCGACGGCGGTCGCGTCACAGCCGTACAACCGTAGCGCACTTCGGCCCTCGAGCGCAAGCGCAGCGCGGCGTCGTAGCGGACGCGGGGCCACACGGACGATCGGTAGGCTGGTCGGCATGCGCATCGACCTCGCCTCCCTCGCCCCGAAGGACCGCTACAAGCTCCTCACCGGCACCGTGGTGCCGCGGCCGATCGGCTGGATCTCGACCGTCGACGAGGAGGGTCGCCGCAACCTGGCGCCGTTCTCCTACTTCCAGATCGCCTCGGCCACCCCGCCGGTGCTGCTCTTCTCCGCCGGCTCGCGTGACGGCGCGCCGAAGGACAGCGTGAGCAACGCGCTGGCGACCGGCGGGTTCGTCGCCCATGTCGCCGACCTGGCGCTGCTCGAGGCGATGAACGCCAGCAGCGCCGAGGCCCCGCCCGAGATCGACGAGTTCGAGCTGGCCGGCCTCGAATCCACGCCCTCCGAACGGATCGCCGCGCCGCGCGTCGCCGCCGCCCCGGTGGCGTTCGAGTGCGAGCTGCTGCACCACTACCAGGTGCCCGACGGCGGCAACACCGTCGTCTTCGGGCGCGTCCTGCTGGCGCACCTGCGCGACGACCTGATGGGCGAGGACGGTCGCATCGACCTGCGGGCGCTGAACCCGATCGCGCGCCTGGCCGGCACGGTCTACGGCACGCTGGGCGAGCTGATGGACGTCGCGCGCCCGGCCTGGCCGCCTAGCGAGTGACCCCGGCCGCCGAGTAGGCCAGCACCGATCCCGTGTCGACCTCGGCGCCGGCGACGACGTCGTAGGGCACGCCGACGAAGGCGCCCTGGGCGTCGAGGGCCAGGGCGCGGCCCGCCTCGTCGTAGGCGTCCGGCGCCGGTCGTGGCAGGCGTCCCGTGAGCGCCCAGCCGTCGTCGCTGCGCCGAACGACGAAGACCGTACCGGCGTCCCGGGCCCCGTCGTCGTGGCGCGGGGCGCCGATCAGGGCGACGTCGCCGTGCACGGCGACCGCCTGGCCGAACTGGTCGCCGCGGCCTGGATCGGGCGCGGTGAAGCGTGCCGTGATCGCCCAGCCGTCCGGCCCTCGGCCGAGTAGGTAGGCCGCGCCCTGCCGCTCCTCGTCGCCCCCCTCGAAGCGCGCGCCGACGACGATGGTGGCGCCGTCGCTCGCGACCGCCTCGCCGAAGGCCGCGTCGGGGCTGGCGGCGGGGAGCTGGATCCGATCGGCGCGACCCCAGCCGTCGTTCGCGCGCTCGTAGACGTAGACGGCGTTCTCGCCGGGCGCACCGACGACCGCCACGTCGCCGTGCAGCGCCAGGGCGGCCCCGAAGCGGGCACCGGGCGGCAGGTCGTTCGGGCGATAGCGGGCGGCTTCCCGCCACCCGTCGTCGTCGGGTCGGTAGGCGATCACGACGCCGGCGTCCTCGCCCGCGCCGTCGTGGCCGGGCGCACCGACGAGCGCCAGGTCGTCCCCGAGCGCGACGGCCGAGCCTACGAAGTCGAACGCCGCCGCGTCGGCCGGGGCGAGGATCGCGACCCGCGCGATCCGCCCCTCGGCGCGGCGGAACAGGTAGGCGACGCCGGCGTCGGCCCGGTCCCGTGGCGCGCCGACCAGCACGGCCTCCGCCGTGACCGCGACCGCCCCGCCGAAACCGGCGGCGACGCCCAGGTCGTCGGGGGCGAGGCTCTCGTCGTAGCGCCAGGCGCCGTCGGCGCGGCGGAACAGGTGGACCGCGCCGGCGTCGTCGGCGACGGCGTCCACGCCGGGAGCGCCGACCGTCAGCAGGCCGTCGTGCACGGCCAGCGCGAGGCCGGCCAGGTCGCGGCGCTGCGCCTCGGGCGCGGCCAGGACGTCCGGGGGGACGGCGTCCTGCGCGACGACCGTGGACGTCGCGAGGGCCAGGAGGACGAGGAAGACCGCGGCGGCGCGCAGCGGCGCCGGACGCGGGGCGGACGGAGCGGGATCGATCATGGACGCTCCTTCCAGGTGAGCGGACGGGACGCGTCGCGCGTCCAGGACGAACGGACGGGGCGCAGGGTACCCGCCCGGACCACCTCGGTCCAGGTCGGCCGCACCCATGCGAACGCCGGGCGCGCGAGGCGCCCGGCGACCGCACGTCGGTCGGGGTCAGGCGTTCCGGGTCGGATCCTCGTCGTCGCCGGTCGCGTCCTGGCGGGGCTCCTGGGAGGCCGCCTCGCCGGCATCGGCCGCGACGCCGTCGTCCTGCGCGTCCGGCTCGGCGGCCGCGTCGGTCGTGGGCTCGGCCAACGCTCCCGGCGCGGGCACCGGCGTCACCGGGCTGGCCGGCGGCACGTCGCCGGGTGCGGGGGCGGGCGGCACGGGCGTGACGGGGCGGACCTCCTCGGGGCGCGACTGGCGGGTGAGCATCCAGGCGCCGGCGGCGATCAGGACGATCGGCGCGATCCAGCCGCCGCTGAAGCTCAGGGTCAGCACCGCCACCACGCCGAGGCCGAGGGCGGGCCAGATCGCCCAGCGCTGCTGCACGCTGGGGAGCAGGTAGAGCGCGGCGAAGGTGCCGGCCAGGCCGAGGAAGAAGATGGTGCCCCCGACCTCGCCGCGGCCACCGATCATCTCGTCCCAGGTGGCGACCAGGCCCAGGGTGATCAGCACGCCGGCGGGGATCAGCGCCCACCAGGCCTTGCGTTCCGTGTCCATCAGCCAGATCGCCAGGAAGCCCAGGCCGATCGCGCCGAGGAAGGCGCCGCCGGACCAGGGCGCCTCCAGCGTCGCGACGGCCAGCCCCAGCAGGCCGAAGCCGACCGGCAGCGTCCAGACGCGGCCGGGGTCGCGCCGGTACATGCCGATCACCAGCACGCCGGCGGCGCCGAAGAGGAGCATGCCGACGATGGCGCCCAGGCCTGCGAAGAGGCCGAAGTTGGAGAGGAGCGCCAGCAGGCCCAGGAGCACCAGGCCGACGCCGAGTTGGGTTCTACGGTCGTGCAGATCGAGGTTCATGCGTGCCTCCTTGCCCCGAGTCTGCGGCCGGGGCGACGCCCTCATCATCGGTCCGGTGGCGGAGGCGGCGCGTCCACCGAAAGGCGGAGGCCGCCGCGACGGCCGCGCGGTACCGTGCCGCCATGGCGGACCCGGCCGTGAAGATCCGCGTCCTGCTGGTCGACGATCACACCGTCGTCCGGCAGGGCCTCCGCATGGTGATGTCGCTCGAGGACGACCTGGAGGTGGTGGGCGAAGCGGCCGACGGCCGTGAGGCGGTCGAGGCGACCGCGGCCCTCGCTCCCGACGTGGTGCTGATGGACCTGCTGATGCCGGTCATGAACGGGGTCGAGGCGATCCGCGCCATCAAGGCGGCCCACCCCGAGATCGAGGCGGTCGCCCTCACCAGCGTGCTGGAGGACCGCATGGTGATCGACGCGGTCGAGGCGGGCGCGGCCGGCTACCTGCTCAAGGAGACCGGTCCGGAGACGCTGTTCGAGGCGATCCGGGCGGCCCACCGGGGCGAGGTGCGGCTGGACCCGCGCGCCCAGAAGCGGCTGCTGCGCGAGGTCCGAACGCCCACCATGCGCGAGAGCCTGACCCCGCGCGAGACCGACACGCTGCGGCTGGTCGCCAAGGGCCTGGCCAACAAGGAGATCGCGGCGCGCCTGGGCGTCTCCGAGGTGACGGTCAAGACGCACGTCTCCAGCATCCTCTCGAAGCTGGACCTGCAGAGCCGCACGCAGGCTGCGCTGTTCGCCCTCAAGGAGGGCCTGACGGGTCTGGACTGAGATGCGCGAGATCCCCTTCTGGCAACGGCTCGGGACCCGGCTGACGCTGCTGATCCTGGGCGTCGTGGCGGTGCTGGCGTTGGCGACGGGGATCCTGCTGGTGCGCGGCTTCGACCTGGTCGTCCAGGACGCCATGGCGGCGGCGGGCGGCAGCGAGCCGGAGATCGGTGGCATCGTCCGCGCGACGGTGATCAACCTGATCGCCATCTTCCTCTTCACCCTGGTCGGGGCGGCGGTGTTCAGCCGCACGCTGCTGACCGAGCCGATCGTGACCCTGGTGCGCGGCACGCGCGAGCTGGCGGCCGGCCGCCTGGGGACCACCCTGCCGGTCACGTCGCACTCGGAGCTGGGCCGGCTGGCCGAGGACTTCAACGCCATGTCGCGCGCCTTGGCCGAGTCGCGCGAGCACCTCGAACAGCGCGTGACCGAGCGCACCCGCGAGCTGCGCGCGCTGCTGGAGATCTCCAACGCCACCGCCCTCACGCCCGAGCCGCTGCCGCTGCTGGAGCTGCTGCTGGCCCGGCTGGAGGACGCCGTGCCGGTGCACGGGGCGACGGTGGTCGCGCCGGGCCCGGACGGGACCCTCGAGGAGCTGGCCCGGCGCGGCGCCGGCCCGGCGCTGGAGCTGGCCGAAGCGGCCCTGGCGCGCGGCGAGGAGCTGGACGGCGACGACGTGGTGGCGCTGCCGCTGCGCATCCGCGGCGCCGTGGCGGGGGTGCTGAGCCTGCGTCCGGCCGCGCCGCTGGACGAGGCCCGGCGCTCGCTGGTGCGGGCGTTCGCCAACCAAGCGGCGGTCGCGATCGAGAACGCCCAGCTCTACGACCAGGTACAGGAGCAGGCCGCCAGCGACGAGCGGCAGCACCTCGCCCGCGAGCTCCACGACTCGGTCAGCCAGGCGCTCTACGCGATCCTGCTGGGCACCCACACGGCGCAGCGGCACCTGCCGGACGCACCGGACAAGGCGGCCGAGGCGCTCGCCTACGTCGAGAACTTGGCGCAGGCCGGGATCGCCGAGATGCGCGCGCTGATCTTCGAGCTGCGCCCCGAATCGCTCGAGGAGGAGGGGCTGATCGGCGTGCTGCGGCGCCAGGTCGAGGCGCTGCGCCACCGCCACGGGCTGGAGGCCGAGGCTGAGTTGGGGGACGAGCCGGACCTGCCCTTCGCGACCAAGAAGGTGCTCTTCCGGGTCGCCCAGGAGGCCCTCCACAACGTCGTCAAGCACGCCCGCGCGTCGTCGGTCGAGGTGGCCTTCGGCCGCGACGGCGCGGCCTGGCTGCTGCAGGTCCGAGACGACGGGGCCGGCTTCGATCCCGCCTCGCTGCACGCGGCGCCCGGGCACCTGGGGCTGACCTCGATGCGGGAGCGGGTGGGCGCCGTGGGCGGCACGCTGCGGGTCGCCTCCGCGCCGGGCGAGGGCACGACGGTCAGCGCGCGGATCCCGGGCACGCACGGGACGGAGGCGTCGTGACGCAGCGCGGCCTGGGTCTGCTGCTGATCGCCGTGGGCCTCGCCGGCATCGGGCGCGGCTTCGGGGCGCCCGGTGCGGTGCCGGCGGCGATCTGGGTGGCGGCGGCGCTGACGCTGGTGGGGCTGCTGTGGATCCGCCCGCCGGGACGGCCAGGGACCGGCCAGCGGGTCCTGGCCAGCCTGCTGCTGGGCGTCGCCGCGTTGGCGGGGGCGGGGCCGCTGGAGGGGGTGGTGCCGGCCGGCGTGGTGGCGGCCGCGTTCCTGGCGGTGTGGCTGCGCGACCGGGTCAGCTGGGCGCTGGTGCCGGGGGGCCTGCTGGGCTCGACGGTGGCGACGGCGCTGGCGGCGGCGTTCGCGCCGGCCTGGAACCCGGCGCCGATCCTGTTCCTCGGCTTCGCAGCGACCTTCAGCCTGCTCTACCTGCTGCCGCGCGAGGCGGGAGGCGGGCGGCGCTGGGCGCTCCCGCCTGCCCTGTTCTTCGCGGTGATGACGGTGGTGGTGAACGACCCGCAGCGGGGGCTGCCGGGCTGGCTGATCCCCACGCTGTTGATCCTCGGGGGCGTGACGATGCTGGCCGGCGTACGGCGGCGCTGAGGCGCGGCAGGTCCGGCTCAGCGGCGCGGGTAGAAGGCGACCTGGTGGCCGAGGAAGCGGCCGCCCTCGTAGTCGAACCGGGCGGAGAAGACCAGGCCGGCCCGCTCCAGCCAGGGTAGGAAGACCCGGTCGCCCTCGTGCAGCTCCAGCTCCGCAAGCCGCTCGTCGTCGATCCAGGCCAACTCGCCCTCGTCGCCGGCACGCGGCTCGCCGTGGGCGCTGGCGAGGTAGATCCAGACGTACCAGTCGTTCGTCCCGTCGAAGCGCGGGAAGACGATCAGGCCGCGGTAGTCGAGCTCCTCGACCTCCAGGCCGGCCTCCTCGCGCACTTCGCGGATGGCGCAGGCCTCGGGCATCTCTCCCGGCTCGGCCTTGCCGCCCAGTCCGTTCCACTTTCCCTTCTGGTGGCCGCGCGCCTTGCGCAGCATCAGGGTGCGGCCGTCCTGGCGGACGTAGACGAGGGTGCTGGGGATCATGCGCGCAGCGCCGCCGGCGCTGCCGGTCGGCGCGGGCGGCGCGACCGGTGAGGCGTCCTGGCTCACGCCGCCGGGTCCAGCAGCTCCTGGGCGAGGTACTCGAGCCGCGTGCGGGCGTTGTCCTGCGAGCCGTAGACGCTGCGGACCAGGGTCCCGTCGCGGTCGAAGACGAACCAGTGGGGGGTGCCCTCGGCGCCCCAGCGCTCGGCCATCGCGCCGTCGACGTCGAGGGCGACGGGGAACGGCAGCCGCGCGAAGCTCTGCGCGAAGCGCAGGACGGTCGGCTCGACGTCCTCGCGCGGCAGGTCGCGGTGGCCGTAGGCGGTGTGCAGCAGGGCGATCTGGAGGCGGTCGCCGTGCTCCTCGGCGAGGCGCTTGAGGAACGGCACGCCGCGCGCGATGCAGCCGGCGCACTCGAGGTTGAAGGCCATCACGATGCCGGGCTTGCCCCAGCGGGTGGGGGCGTCCAGGGGGCCGTTCCAGACCCAATCGTCGGCGCTCGGCCAGTCGGTCGGTTCCATGTCGATACGCTACGGCCACAGCGGGACCGGGGCCGTCGCCCACGCGGCCTGGGGCCTGTCCCGCCCGTGTCGCCCGCACGACCCATCGACGTCGAATCGTTCGATATCAAAGGACCACGATGCCGAACCACTACCCCGGGACCCCCGACGAGGTCCGCGCCCTGGACGCCTACGTCAAGCTCGCCCGCGCCGCCAGCGCGGTCGAGCGGTCGGTCAACGACCACCTCTCGGACGCCGCGCTGACGCCGTCGCAGTTCGGGGTGCTCGAGGCGCTGCACCACCTCGGCCCCCTGTCCCAGGGGGTGCTGGCCCGCACCATCCTCACCTCGCCCGGCAACCTGACGACCGTGCTGGACAAGCTCGAGGCCCGCGGCCTGCTGCGCCGGCGCCGCGACCGCCACGACCGCCGCGTCGTCCTGGCCCAGCTGACCCCCGACGGCGAAGCGCTCGTCGCGGACCTGATGCCGCGCCACGTCGCCCGCGTCGTCGCCGCCTTCGCCGCCCTCGCCCCCGACGAGCAGGCGCAGCTCGCCCGCCTGCTCAGGACCCTCGGCCTGGCGCAGGGGGAGCGCGCGGTCGACACCCCCGCCGTGCCCTCGCCCATGACCACCGGCGGGGCGCCGACCGATCGGACCCCGAAGGAGACCCCGTGACCCCCACCACCGCCGGCCTTCACCACGTCTCGGTGCTGGCGCGCGACGGGCGCGTCAACCGGGCGTTCTGGACCCGCACCATGGGCCAGCGCCTGATCAAGCGCACCGTCAACTTCGACGCTCCGACGATGCACCACCTCTACTACGGCGACGGCACCGGCCGGGTCGGGACCGCCCTGACCTTCTTCCCGATCCCGAACGCCGCACCCGCCCTGGTCGGCACAGGCGAGACCTCCGCCGTCGCCTACGCCGTCCAGGAGGAGGCCCTGCCGTTCTGGCGCGACCGCCTGGCGTGCGCCGGACGCGAGCCGATCGCGATCGATCGCTGGGGCCGCCCGGGCCTGACCTTCGCCGACCCCGACGGGCTACGGATCGAGCTGGTCGGCCTGCCCGATCCCCCCGAGGTCGCCGGCTGGGAGGGCGAGCCGGTCGGCCCCGACCAGCGCCTGCGCGGCTTCGAGAACGTCACCCTGCTTGTCGCGAGCGCCGACGCCACCCTCGCCCTGCTCCGCCGGGTGGGCTTCGAGGTGCGGGACGAACGGGCCGAAGGCTCGGCCCGACGCCTGCGGCTGGTGACCGGCTCCGGAGCGATCGGGAGCGCCATGGACCTGGTCGAGGAGGGTCGTTCCCGCCCCCGCCGCGACGGCCGCGGCAGCGTCCACCACGTCGCCTTCCGACTGCCGGGCGACGCCGAGCAGGAGGTGCTGCGCGACGACCTCCTGGACCTCGGCCTCAACGTGAGCGAGGTGCGCGAACGGACCTACTTCCGCTCGATCTACGTGCGCGAGCCGGGTGGCGTGCTGCTCGAGTTCGCCACCGACGGCCCCGGCATGGATTTCGACGAGCCGCTGGACGCCCTGGGCGCCACGCTGCGTCTGCCGCCCTGGCTGGAGGCGCAGCGCAGCGAGATCGAAGCCCGCCTGCCCGACCTGAGCCTGAACCCGAACGACGAGCGGGACGCCCGCGCGCCCCGCCCGGAGGTGACCGCATGACCGACCCGACCCCCGCCGGCGATCCGCACGGCGCCCTCCCCCCGCTGGCCGCCGGCGCCGAGCTGGACCGCGCCGACGCCGCCCTGGTCCTGATCCACGGCCGCGGTGCGCCCGCCCGCACGCTCGTCCCCCTGGTGGACGCCCTGCTCGAGGGCCTGGACGGCGAGGTGGCGGTGCGCCTGCCGCAGGCCGCCGGCGCCGTCTGGTACCCGCAACGGTTCATCGTGCCGCGCGCGGCGAACGAGCCGTACCTGTCCTCCGCCTCGCGGCGGATCGAGCTGCTGCTGGACGAGCTGGTCGCGGCCGGCGTACCCCAGCAGCGCATCGTGCTGGGCGGCTTCTCGCAGGGCGCCTGCCTGGCGCTGGACGTCTTCGCCCGCCGCGGCGGCCGCCTGGGCGCGGTGATCGCCTACGCCGGCGGCCTGATCGGCGACGTCCTGGACCCGAACCTGTACGCGGACGACCTGGCGGGGACGCCGGTCTTGATCGGCAGCGGCGACCCCGACCCGCACATCCCCACCGGCCGGGTCGAGGAGAGCGCCACGCTGCTGCGTGCCAAGGGCGCGGAGGTGGAGGCGCGGCTCTACCCCGGTATCGGCCACACCGTCAACGGCGACGAGTTGGACGCCGGCCGCACCCTGATCGCGCAGGTGCTCCGTGCCGCCGACTGAACGGGCGGGCGACGTCCGCGAGATCGACCACCTGATCATCGGGGGCGGCATGACCGCCGCCGCGGCGGCGATGGCGCTGGCGGACGCCGACCCGGACGCCCGCGTGGCGCTGCTGTCGGCCGAGGAGCACGCGCCCTACGACCGGCCGCCGCTGTCGAAGGACCTGTGGCAGGACGAGACGGCCGATCCGTCCGAGATCCAGCACGACCGCGACCTGTTCGGCGGTGCCGAGCTGGTCCTGGGCCGCCGCGTCGTGCGCCTGGACGCAGGCGCGCACGAAGCGGTCGACGACGCCGGCACCCGCTGGCGCTTCGGTCGCGCCCTGCTGGCGACCGGGGCGCGTCCGGTGGTCCCGCCGTTCGCCGAGGGAATCGCCGTCGCCCGGCCGTTCCGGACGCTGTCCGACTTCACGCGGCTGCGGGAGCGGACCCGCGAGCGTCGGCGCATCACCGTCGTCGGCGGCGGCTTCCTCGGCTCGGAGCTGGCCGCGGCGCTGGTCGGCACCGGTGCGTCGGTGACGATGGTCTTCCCCGAACGCGACGTGCTGGCGCGGGTGCTGCCCGCGGCGTTGGCGGCGCGCGTCTCGCTGCGCCTGCGACGCGCGGGGGTCGAGGTGCGGGCCGGCACCCTGGTCGACGCGCTGGTGCCGCAGCGGCCCGGCGATCCGGACGCGCCGGTCGAGGTGCGCGGCGACGACGGGGAGCGTTGGACCGCCGACGAGGTGGTGCTGTGCGTCGGCGTGCGGCCCAACGTCGAGCTCGCCCGCGAGGCCGGTGTCGAGGTGGACGACGGCATCGTGGTCGACGATCGCTTCCGCACCTCCGCGCCCGACCTGTTCGCCGCCGGCGACGTGGCCCGCTTCCCCGCCCCGGCCCTCGGCCCGATGCGGGTCGAGCACGAGGAGCACGCCAAGCTGGGCGGCATGCACGCCGGCCGGATCATGGCCGGCGCGGACGAACCGTACGACCACCTGCCGATGTTCTACTCCGACGTCCTGGACCTCGGCTACGAGGCGGTCGGCCGGGTCGACGCGCAGCTGGACGCGGTCGTGACCGGACCCGCCGCCGACGACGACGCGAGCGCCGACGCGCCCGGCATGGTCTGGTACCGGGGCGGGGACGGGTCTCCGGTCGGCGCGCTGGCCTGGAACGCCTTCGGCCATCTGGAGGCCGCGCGCGAGGTGCTGCGGGAGGCGCGCCCGTTCGAGGTCGAGGAGCTGCGCCGTCGCGTCCCGCTGGACGGGTGAGCGTCCCGCGGGGCGGCAATGCGACCTGCGGAACCACGTCGGGGCACCGCGCCCGCCTACCATGACCCCATGAGCGACGACTTCGACCCGACCACCCTGAGCGACGCCGACTGGCGCGAGCGCCTGGGCGACGCCGCCTACCGCGTGCTGCGCCACGAGGCGACCGAGCGGCCCGGCAGCAGCCCCCTCAACGACGAGTGGCGTCCGGGCACCTACGTCTGCGCCGCCTGCGGCCACCCGCTGTTCCGCTCCGACGTCAAGTTCGACGCGCACTGCGGCTGGCCGTCGTTCCACACGGCGCTGCCCGGCGCGTTCGAGACCAAGACCGACCATCACATCGGCTACGCGCGCACCGAGTACCACTGCGCCAACTGCGGCGGGCACCACGGCCACGTCTTCGAGGACGGGCCCGCCCCGACCGGCCTGCGCTACTGCAGCAACGGCGTCGCGCTGCGCTTCGTGCCGGACGGGGAGGCCGACGAGGGCTAGACGTCGACGACCGTGAGCAGGTCGCGCACGGCCGCCAGGTCCCGTCCGTTGCGGGTGAAGAGGGGGAGGTCGTTGGCGAGGGCGCTGGCCGCGATGAGCAGGTCCACCGCGCGCGCTCCCCGGGCCTTACGACCCGTTCCCAGCACGGCGGCGTAGACGCGGCCGTAGGCGCGCGCCGCCGCGGCATCGAACGGGATCGGCTCGAAGGCGGCTTCGGCCCGTTGCACCAGATCCTGGCGACGCGCTCGTTCGACCGGATCCTGCGCCGCGTGCGGTCCCGCCGCGAGCTCGGCCAGCGTCAGCGAGCTGATCGCCACGCGTGGCGGTAGCCCGTCGGGGGGCATGGCGCCAAGATCGACGACGACCGAGGTGTCGAGCAGGCCCACCTCGGGCCGCCCCTCAGCCACGGGGCGTCGCGTCCGGATCGGCGACGGCGTCGAGGTCGCGCCGGAGCCGATCGAGGTCGACGGCCGGAGCCCCGTGGAACACCGCCAGCACCGACTCGACACGAACGAAGACGTCGCGCCGAAGCGGCGCGAGCGACGCGACGGGCGCGCCGTCGCGGGTCACGACGAAGCGCTCGCCGGCGTCGAGCCTGCGCATGATCTCGCCGCTCTGGTTCCTGAGCTCGCGTTGCGTGATCGTCCGCTTCACGCCTCCAGCGTAGCACGATGTGCTACGGCCGTCTCGGCCCCGTCGGCCGGGGCCGAACGAAGGCCGGCTCAGACCCTCCCCGTCGACCCCGGCGTCGCCGCGTTCCCCTTCAGCAGGTGCGCGTAGCGGGAGCGGAACTTGGCCACCTTCGGCGCGATCACGGCCTGGCAGTACCCCTGGCCCGGGTTGTTGGCGAAGAAGCTCTGGTGGTAGGGCTCGGCCGGCCAGAAGCGCTCCAGCCGCTCCACGTCGGTGACGATCGGCGCGTCCCAGACGCCCTCGCGCGTCACCTCGTCGATCACCTCGCGGGCGACGCGCTCCTGGTCCTCGTCCTCGGCCAGCACGATCGAGCGGTACTGCGGTCCGACGTCGGCGCCCTGGCGGTCCTTCGTAGTGGGGTCGTGGATCGAGAAGAAGACCCCCAGCAGGTCGCGCAGCGAGACCACGGACGGATCGAAGGTGACCCGCACCACCTCGGCGTGGCCGGTGGTGCCGTCGCACACCTGGGCGTAGGTCGGCTGGGGAACGTGCCCGCCGGCGTAGCCGGAGACCACCTCGTGCACCCCCTCGACGCCGCGGTAGACCGCGTCCAGGCACCAGAAGCAGCCGCCGCCGAGGGTGATCGTCGTTCGTCCTGGATCGCTCATGCCGGCAGGGTACGCCGGCGACGCTCCCCGCGACCGTGGGCGCCGCGACCACCCCGGCCTCGGCGAAGAGGAATGTCCGTCCTTAGACGGCGCCCGGCTCGGGTACAGTCGATACTCGACGCCATGGATCGTGCTTCTGCCGGGGGACGACCCCGGTGACCCCCACCCTCGGACTCGCCTTCACCGCCGGCCTGCTGTCGTTCCTCTCGCCGTGCGTGCTGCCGCTGGTGCCCAGCTACTTGGCCTACGTCGGCGGGAGCGGGGCCGAGAAGCGCGCCCTGCTGATCCGCAACGCGCTGCTGTTCGTGCTGGGCTTCTCGATGATCTTCATCGCGCTGGGTGCCTCGGCCTCGGCGCTGGGCTCGCTGCTGCGCGCCAACCGCGAGATCCTGACGATCGGTGGGGGCGTGCTGGTGATCCTCTTCGGCCTGGTGCTGCTGGGCGTCATCCGCCTGCCGGTGCTGATGCGCGACACGCGCGTGCAGGCCAAGCACGACGCCTCGACCCCGATCGGCGCGGTGCTGCTGGGCATGGCGTTCGCCGCCGGCTGGACCCCCTGCATCGGGCCGGTCCTGGGCGGCATCCTCACCCTGGCCGGCGCCAGCGGCACCCTGCTCGAAGGGGTGACGATGCTGGCCGTCTACTCGGCCGGGCTTGCGGTGCCGTTCCTGCTGGCCGCCCTGGCGCTGGACCCGTTCCTGCGCGTCTCCCGCCGCATGCGCAGCTGGCTCCCCTGGGTCGAGCGGGCGGCCGGCGGCCTGCTCGTGATCGCCGGCGTGCTGATGGTCACCGGGACCTACACGCGCCTCAACACCTGGCTGCTGCGCTTCACGCCGGACTGGCTCTACTCGCGGCTGTGAGCGACGCCGCCCCCCAGCTGGCCGCGCCGGCGCCCGACGCGGGCCCGGCCGACGCGACGGTCGTCCCCGCCATCGACCTGCAGGGGGTCGACCGCCGGTGGGGCCGCCAGCGCGTGCTGCGCGGCGTGTCGCTGCAGGTCGCGCCAGGTCGCCTGGTGGCGCTGCACGGCCACAACGGCAGTGGCAAGACGACGCTGCTGCGGCTGATCGCCACGCGCCTGCGCCCCAGTGCTGGAACGGCCCGCGTCTTCGGGCACGACCTGGTGCGGGACTCCGCCGGCGCGCGACGGCGCCTGGCCTACCTGAGCGTCCAGAGCGGCAGCTACGGCGCCCTCACCGCCCGTGAGAACCTCGCGCTGGTCGCGACCGTCACCGGCGCAGGCGACGACGAGGTCGCGCACGCCCTCCACCGCGTGGGCCTGGAGCCGCACGCCGGGCGGCTGGTCCGCGTCTTCTCGAGCGGCATGAAGCGCCGCCTGGGCCTGGCCAAGCTGCTGCTGAGCCGGGCCGACCTGTGGCTCCTGGACGAGCCGTACGCCTCGCTGGACGAGGACGGTCGCCGACTGGTCGACAGCCTGCTGGACGAGGCCAAGCGCGACGGCCGCACCGTCCTGGTCGTCAGCCACGAGCCCGAGCGACTGGTCGACCGCGTCGACGCTGCCGTCGAGGTGGACCAGGGCAGCGTCCGGGCCGCGCCGCTGCGGGCCGCGCCGCTGCGGGCCGGCCCCGCACGCGAGGTGCCGACGTGAGCACCCGCAGCGGCCTCGCGAGCGACGTCCGCACCCTGTTCGCGATCGCGGCCAAGGACCTGCGCTCCGAGGCCCGCAGCCGCGCGGCGACCGTCGCGACGGTGTTCTTCAGCAGCGTCACGCTGGTGGTGCTGGCGTTCGCGCTGGGGCGCGACGCCGACCTGATGACCCGCGCCGCGCCGGGCGTGCTGTGGGTAGCGCTGGCGTTTTCCGGCGTCATCTCGGCCGCCCAGGCCTACCAGAGCGACCTGGCCGACGGCGCCTTCGAGCAGCTCCTCACCCTGCCCATTCCCCGTGCCGCGGTGTTCCTCGGCAAGCTTCTCGCCAACTGGCTGACCATGACGCTGCTGGGCGCGGTGCTGCTACCGGTCGCGTCGGTGCTGTTCGACGCGCCGATCTCGGCGGGCGTCCCGCAGCTGCTGGCGACGATCGCGCTGGGGACCCTGGGCTTCGCGATCATCGCGACCTTCTACGCCGCCCTCACAGCGAACCTGCAGGCGCGCGAGTCGCTGCTGCCGGTGCTGATGTTCCCGGTCGTGGTGCCCGTGCTGCTGGCGTCGGTCCGCGCGACGGACGCGATCGTGACCGGCGGGGACGCAGGACTGGCCGGGGATTGGATACAGTTGCTGGCAGGATTCGATCTGGTCTACCTCGTGGTCACCAGCGCCATCTTCCACATCGTGGTGGAGGAGTGACGGGGTGACCGCGTTCGGAAGGAGAACCCCAGCATGACGTCCCCCCTCCCCCGGCGGCCCTCGTGGCTGAACATGCTCGGCATCGCTTCCGTGGTCGCGCTCGGCGTGGGCGCCTGGCTGGGCCTGGTCGTCAGCCCCGCCGACATCAACCAGGGCGACCTGATCCGCGTGATGTACGCCCACGTCGCCGTCGCCTGGGTGTCGTTCCTCGCCGTGGGCGTGGCCGCCCTGTCCGGCATCGCGTTCCTGTGGACCGGTCGTCGCCGCTTCGACGTCGTCTCGGTCGCGGCGGCGGAGTCCGCCCTGCTCTTCGGCGCGCTCACCATCATCGGCGGGATGACCTACTCCAAGCCGACGCTCAACACCTTCTGGACCTGGGACGCCAAGCTCACCCTGACCGCCCTGATGGTGGCGCTGCTGGCCGGGGTGTTCATCGTGCGTGGCCTGGTCGAGGAGCCGCTGCGCCGTGGCCGCGTCAGCGCCGTGATCCTCATCGTCGTGCTGGCCAGCTTGCCGCTCAACTACCTGGCGGCCGAGTGGTTCCGGACCCTGCACCCCGCCAAGTCCATCGATCTCACGGGCGGAGGGGTCACCATGGACGCCACGATGCTTCAGATCCTGCTGGTCAACGTCGTCGCCGCCGCCCTGATGTTCGCCTGGCTGCTGATCGAGCGGGTCCGCCTGGGCCTGCGCGAGGCCGAGCTCGAGGACCGCGGCGCCGGGGACGGCCCGAAGGAGGTCGTCCGTGTTTGACGGTTGGAGCGCCTGGACCTGGGTGATCGTGGCCTGGTCGCAACTGGTGGTCGCGTACGGCGCCTACCTCATCTACCTGCGCTGGCGCGCCGCGCGCCTGACGCGCGAGGAGGACGAACGATGAAGCGCTGGATCTACGGGACGCTGGGCGTCGGGGTGCTGGTGTTCGCCGGCTTCCTGATCCAGCGAGCCCTCGACGCGTCGCTGGTCTACTTCATCCTGCCCAGCGAGTACGCCGCCGAGCCCGCCGACTACGACGACCGCCGCATCCGCCTGGGCGGCATCGTGCTGGACGGCTCGGTCGCCTTCGACGACCAGAACCTGCTGCTGGCCTTCCAGGTCACCGACAGCCTGCAGACCTACCCCGTCCAGCACTACGGCACCCCGCCCGAGCTGTTCCAGGAGAACACCGGCGTGGTGGTCGAGGGCCGCTTCGAGGACGGCGTGTTCGTGAGCGACAACCTGCTCGTCAAGCACAGCGAGCAGTACGTCGCCGCCGAAGGTCACACGATCGACCTCGACGAGCTCCGGGAGTCGCTGCATTGAGCGGCATCGGCCTCGGACCGATCGGAAGCGCGGCGCTACTGCTGGCCCTCGCCTTCGCCGCCTGGGGCGTGATCGGCGGCGCGATCGGCGCGATCCGGCGCGACGCGCGCCTGCTGACCTCGGCCCGGATGGCCGGCGTCGCCACCTTCCTGGCGATGACCGCCGCCGTCGCGGTGATGGAGATCGCGCTGCTGACCGACGACTTCAGCGTCTCCTACGTGGCCGAGACGTCCCGCACCACCAGCCCGGTGTGGGTCAAGATCGTGACCCTCTGGGCCGCCCTGGAGGGATCGCTGATCCTGTGGGGCTGGCTGCTGTCGGGCTACTGGGCGCTGCTGACGCTGGTCGCGCCCAACTCGCCGCTCCGCCCCTGGGCGCTGACGGTGATGGCGGCCGTGCAGGTGTTCTTCACCGGCGTGCCCGCGCTGATGGCGTCGCCGTTCATGACGGTCTCGCCCGTGCCGATCGACGGACCCGGACCCAACCCGCTGCTCCAGAACCACTGGATGATGGCGGTCCACCCGTTCCTGATGTACCTGGGCTTCGTGGGCCTGACGGTGCCGTTCGCCTACGCCATGGCGGCGTTGATCACCAAGCGTCCCGGCAGCGAATGGATGATGCAGACGCGCCGCTGGACCTTGATCGGCTGGGGCTTCCTGACCGCCGCGATCATCTCCGGCGGCTGGTGGAGCTACGAGGTCCTCGGCTGGGGCGGCTACTGGGCCTGGGACCCGGTGGAGAACGTCAGCTTCATGCCGTGGTTGACCGCGACCGCCTTCATCCACAGCGTCCAGGTGCAGGAGCGCCGGCGCATGCTCAAGGCCTGGAACCTGCTGCTCATCACGCTGACCTTCTCGCTCACGCTGCTCGGCACCTTCCTGACCCGCAGCGGCGTCGTCAGCAGCGTGCACGCCTTCGGCGACGGTCCGGTCGGCCCCGCCTTCCTGGCGTTCTTCCTGATCGTGATGGCGGCCTCGCTGGGCCTGGTGGCGTGGCGCTGGGACCAGGTGCGCGACCGCGCCGACCTGGACCACCCGGTCAGCCGCGAGGGCAGCTTCCTGGCCGGCAACGTGCTGTTCCTTGCGATCACCTTCGCCATCCTGCTCGGGACCCTGTTCCCGTTGCTGGTCGAGGCCCTCACCGGCGACAAGGTCACCGTCGGGGCGCCGTTCTTCGACCAGGCCAGCCTGCCGCTGTGGATGGGCGTGCTGTTCCTGATGGGGGTCGGCCCGCTGCTGCCGTGGCGGCGTGCGCCCGAACAGTCGCTGCGCCGCAACCTGGCCTGGATGGCGGGCGCCGGCGTCGCCGTCGCGGCGGTCGCGTACGGCTTCGGCATCCGCGGCATCTACCCCCTGCTCACGCTGGGCCTGGTCGGCTGGAACCTGGTGTCGCAGGTGCTGCTGGTGCTCGGGGCGGTGGTCCCGCGCGTCCGCGTCGGTACCCGCAGCGTGGCGCAGGTGCTGACCTCGTACGCGTTCGAGAACAAGCGCCGCTTCGGCAGCATGATCACGCACTTCGGCGTGCTGGTCATCGCGGTCGGCATCCTCGGCAGCAGCGCCTACCGCGTCGACGAGCAGATCCGCGTCGACATCGGCGGCACCGTGACCTGGCAGGGCTACGACCTCACCGTCATCGACCGCTACATGGAGCGCACCCCGCAGCGCATCAGCGTCGGCGCCGAGGTCCAGCTGGCCCAGAACGGCCAGGTCGTCACGACCCTGTTCCCGCGCGTCAACACCTTCGCCGGCCAGAGCATGACCGTGCCGACGCCGTCGGTGATGTACAAGCCGTTCTACGACATCTACCTGAACGTCGCGGCGGGCGTCTCGCCCGACGAGGACTTCGTCGTCCTGCGCGCCGTGCGCAGCCCGCTGATCACCTGGATCTGGGTGGGCGGCCTGATCATGGCGATCGGCACCGCCTACGCCCTCACGCCCGCCCGCCGCACGGCCCCCGCCACCCGTCGCGCCAGCCGTGAGGAGACCGCTGCGACATGAGGCGTGTCGCGATCGTCCTGGCCGTCACGGCGGCCCTGGGCGGCCTGTTCCTGTGGGGGCTGCTTCGCGGCAGCCCCGACCGCGAGGTCGAGAGCGCCCGGATGAACCGGGCGGTCCCCGTCTTCGAGCTGCCGCTGTACGCCCGCTACCAGGCCGAGTTCGGCCCCACCCTCGACGCCGCCGCCTACCTGGGCGAGCGACCGGTCATCGTCAACTTCTGGGCGTCCTGGTGCGGACCGTGCTACACCGAGGCCCCCGACCTGCAGGAGGCCTGGCGCCGCCACGGCGACGACGTGCTGTTCATCGGGGTGCAGACCCAGGACCGCGGCAAGCGCGCAGAGGGCGCGGCGTTCCTCGCGCAGTTCGACCTCGGCTTCCCCAACGTCATCGACGACGACAGCCTGCTGTCGATCGAGTACGGCCTGTTCGGCGTGCCCGAGACCTTCTTCGTACGAGCGGACGGAACCCTGATGTACAAGCACACCGGCCCCGTCGACCTGCCCCTCCTCGAGGAGAAGATCGCGGAGCTGACCGGATCGTGACCGCCCTGCGACCCCGTCCTCCGCTCGTGGTCCTCGCAGCCGTCCTGGCGCTCTTCGTCGCACCCGCCTGGGCACAGGACGCCGGGCCGGTCGTCGAGCTCGAGGCCCGCGTCTTCGAGATCGGCAGCAAGCTGCGCTGCCCGACCTGCGTCTCCGAGTCGGTCTCGGATTCGAACGCCGGCATCTCGATCGAGATGCGCAACCAGATCCAGGCCCAGCTCGAGGCCGGCGCCAGCGAGGCCGAGATCCTCGCCTTCTTCCAGGAGCGCTACGGCGACTGGATCCTGCTGGAGCCGCCCCGCCGCGGCATCCACCTGCTGGTCTGGTGGCTGCCCGGCATCGCCCTGGCCGCGGGGGTCGGCGGGCTGGCGTTCCTGATGATCCGCTGGACCCGCGCCGGCCACCGCGCAGCGGCCGACGGCGCCGTCGCCGACGAGGACCTGGCGCGGGTGCGCGCCGCGCTCGAGGCCGAGGAGGCCCGCTCGTGACCGTCGCCCTGATCGTGCTGCTCGCGATCGTCCTGACCGGCCTGGTGGCCCTGCCGCTGGCCGCCCCCGGCCAGGCCGATCCGCTCCCGGACGCCCGTGATCCCGACCTCGTCGACCTGCAGGAGGAACGCGACGCGCTGCTGGGCGCGATCCGCGAGCTGGACGCGCGCGACGACCTGCCCGACGCTCGCCGCGAGGAGCTGCACGCCCGCTACGAGGCCAAAGCCGCACGCGTCCTGCGCGCCCTGGACGAACGCAAGAGCGAGCTCGAGGGGGCCGCGCCGCCCCCCGCCCCGCGCCGCCTGCGCGCCAACTGGGGCGTCGTCGGGCTGCTGGTCGTCAGCGCCGGCATCGCCGCCACGCTGGGCGGCTTCGTGCTGCCCCGCGTCGGCGAGGACGCCACGCTGACCACCTCGTTCCAACAGAACCTCGATGCGGGCGCGGCCGTGCGCGACCTGACCCGCGCCGCCGAGCGCGACCCCAGCGGTGCCGCCTGGGCAGCCGTGGGGGACGTCTACTGGAACGCGCAGGACGCCACCGGCGCCGCCGACGCCTACACGACCGCGGTCGAGGAGTTCGACGACGCACCCGCGCGCGCCTACCAGCGCCTCGGGCTGCTGATCCTGCAGAGCGACCTGCCGCGGGCCCGCGTGCTGCTGGAACAGGCCCGCCTGCGCGCCCCCGACGATCCCAACATGATCGGCACCCTGGCCGAGCTGTACCTCCAGACCGGCGACTACGCCGCGGCCCTCGAGGCGTTCGAGGCCCTCGCCGCGCTGCCGCAGGCCGGCGCCGATCCGCTGGTGCAACAGCGCGTCGCGCTGTTGCGGCAGGTCGCACCGCTGGCCGCCGACGCCCAGGCGAACCCGTCGCTGGACCGCACCTCGGCCCTGGCCGACGCGCTCTGGGAGGCCGACGCCCGCGAGCTGGCCGTCGGCCAGTACTTCACCGTGCTGACCGAGTACGACCCGCAGGACCCGGTCGCGCTCGGTCGCGTCGGCGAGGTGATGTTCCTCGAGGGCCGCAGCGAGGACGCCATGCTGATGCTGCAGCGCGCTCGCGCCTCGGCCGCCGAACGGGACGTCGCCGTCCCCCAGAACGCCCTGCTGTTCCTCGGCAACGCCGCCTTCGCCGCCGGCGACCTGCCGCTCGCGATCGACGCCTGGCAGGACTACCTGACCGTCGCCGACGACCCCGGCCGGGTCCCGCAGCTGATCGAGCGCGCCCAGGCGATCCAGGCAGGCGAGCCGGACCCGGGCCTCGCCCCGGTCGGCGCCGACGTCCAGACGGTCGCCTCCGGCCCGGAGCTGTACCAGGCCGCCTGCGCCAGCTGCCACGGCGCCCAGGGCGGCGGGGGCAGCGGTCCGGCGCTGGCCGGCAACCCGTCGGTCGCGCGCGTCGCCAACGTCGAGGACCTCATCCGCTACGGCCGCGGCCTGATGCCCGGCTTCCAGGCCCAGCTGGACGAGGACCAGATCCTCGAGCTGCGCGACTGGGTGGTCGCCACCTTCGCGCCGTGAGCGAGCCCTCGGGCGAGCGTGGGCCGGACGACGGTCGCGCGCCCGAGGGGGCGCCCGACGCGGCGGCGATCGACGCCGAGCGCCGCCGCGTCGCCACCTGGCTCTGGCGCCTGCCCGTCCTGCTGGTCGCCGGCGGAGGCTCGTGGGCGCTGTACGAGGCGATCCGCGTGCACTTCTTCAAGCGCCGGCCCGCACGCACGCCGGACTGGCGCGCCGGCGGGCCGGCACCCGTCGCGCCGCTCGCCTTCTTCGAGCGTGACTGGGCCGCGGTCGAGTTCATGTACGAGGGCACGCCCGCGATCGCCGTGCGGCTGCCCGGTCCGATCCCGGGCGGTCTGGAGGTGGACGGGATCCAGCTGGCGGCCTTCAGCCGGGTCTGCACCCACCTCGGCTGCACCGTGGCGCTCAACCGCGACGCCGAGGCGATCGCCTTCGCGTTCAACTACCGCGCGCCCGGTCCGCAGCTGGTCTGCCGCTGCCACCTGAGCGTCTTCGATCCCGACCGGGCCGGTCGCGCGGTCGCAGGCCCGGCCATCGAGCCGCTGCCGCGCCTTCGCCTCGAACGGCAGGGCGACCGCATCGTCGCCACCGGCGCCGAGCCCGCCCCCGCCTTCACCGGCATCGGCAGCTGACCTCCCGCGCCGGAGGCCCTCGCGTTCAGTCGCCGGACGTCGCCAGGGGCGGCGGCCGGAGGGCGCGGAACAGCCGCAGCGAAGTCTGCATCGACGGGCCGATCGACACGGCGAACAGCAGCGTCCCCAGCCCCGCCGACCCGCCCAGCGTCACGCCGATGGCCAGCACGACCAGCTCGACCGTCGTGCGCGTGCGCCGGATCGACCAGCCGGCCAGCCGGGCCAGGCCCAGCACGAAAGCGTCGCGCGGGCCGGCGCCGAAGCGGACGGTGATGTACCCGCCCGAGGCGAGACCGATGATCGCGACGCCGATCAGCGCCTGCACGATCCCCGGCCCCAACGCCTCCTGGACCGGCAGCCAGCCGCTGGCGCGGAACAGGTCCACCGACGGCCCGACGACCGCCATGTTCACGAAGGTGCCCGGACCGGGCCGCTCGCCCGTCCACAGCCACGCCAGGCCCAGCACCGCCACCCCCACCGCCATCAGCGCCTGACCGAACGTCAGCGGCGTGACCCGGGCGATGCCGTCGTGGAAGACCGCCCACGGTCCGACGCCGACCCCCGCCTCGAGCATCGTGGCGATGCCCAGCCCCATGCCCATCAGGCCGAGGACGAACTGCCCCACCCGACCCCAGAAGGCGGGGCGTCGCCAGGAGGCCGGCGGGTGGGACGAGGTGGGGAGGCTCACGACCCGGCAGTCTACGCCCGCGCGGCACGCCCCGGGTATCCTGCCCGTCATGAGCGGAGCGCGCTGGACGGTGCGGATCGACGGCGTGCTGCTCCCCGGCGCGAACGCCCTGATCCGCATGCACGCTCAGGACTACCGGAAGCTGCGTGACGAGCTGCTGCTGCTCGCACGGTCGTCGCTCGCGCCGGCCCGGCCGGCGTCGCCGATCGAACGCTGCCGCGTCACCATCGAGCTGTGGAGGCCGCGCCGCAGCCTGCTGGACGCCGACGCCAAGTACGGCGCGGTCAAGCCGCTGCTGGACGTGCTGCAGCCCGATCGTGCCTACACGCGCCGCATCGGCGGGCACGCCGTGCGCGACGTCGCCGCCGGGCTGGGCCTGATCCGCGACGATCGCGACGGCGAGGGCGACCTCGACGGCTGCATCCACGACCTGCGGGTGCGCCAGCACGTCGGCGATCCGCGCATCGTGGTGACCGTCGACGCGCTGGCCGCCCAGCGCAGCGAGGTGCCGGCGTGACGCGCGAGCCGCTGCCGCCGCGTCCCTTCTCACCCTTTCTGCGGTTGCTGCTGGGCGCCTCGGTCACGGCGCTCGTCGGGGAGTGGACGCGCTTCCAGGTGGACCTCGCCTGGGCCGCGCTGCCGGTCGGCTTCGGCGGCGTGCTCACGCTCGCGAGCGTGGGCCGCGGCATGCGTGCCCGTCGTGCCTGGCGTCGTACCGCCGTCGCGCACGCCCAAGCGGACGCCGACGCGCGCGACGCGACCACCGACCTGCCGCTTCCGCAAGGCCAGCCGTCCGCCCTCGAGGTGGGGCCTCCGCGCAGCGTGGAGGCGCGACGCGACGACGCCGCCCCGCCCGCGCCGCCCGCGGACGCGCTCGCCGGCGCCGTGCTCACCCGCGAGCAGGACGAGGGGCCCGCGACGGACGAGGCCCGCCCGGTTCGGTCCGACCGCCGCACGCGCGCCCAGGACGCGGTCGGGCGCGACTGATAGCCGACTGATGGCCCGCCGCTAGCCTCCGAGGGCGTCCGTTCGCGGTCCTGGAACGGCCCGGAGGAGGATCCTATGTTCGATACGCCCTGGCGGCCTCGCGGCCGCGCTCGCGCAGTCCTCGTACCCCTCGGCCTCGCCCTCGTGCTCACGCTGGCGGCCTGCGGCACCAGCTCGCCGGGGGGTGGCGGCCCCGGTACGGGCCCCGATCCGAGCGACGATCCTGTCGCCGCCTCGCTCGACGCGCTGGGCGTCGATACCGCCGAGAGCCCGCGCCGCGCTCCCGACGGGAGCGTGCTCGGCGAGGACGACGCGCCGCTGGGCGCCTCCGCCTCGCTCGGCGAACCCGCCGAGTTCACCGACGAGAGCGCCGCGAACCCGCACATGGAGCTGATCCTCGCCAACCCGGACATCGCCGGCAGCACGCCGGTCGGGACCACCTTCGAGGTGCGCAAGCTCGAGGAGGTGGCGGTCACGCCCACCGGCACCATCGAGTTCGGCAGCGAGACGATCCTGGCCGACCTCAGCGACGGCAACGACTGGGCCCTGCCGGACGGCGACGACGGCAACCAGTTCCAGACGCGCCGCGCCGTCGCCGCGGGCGACCTCGACGGGGACGGCTTCGACGAGATCGCCGCGATCTTCGTCGACGCGAGCGACGACGTCCTCAAGCTGCGCGTCTTCGAGGACGAAGCCGCCGGCTTCACGGCGCGGACCTCGTCGCTGGCCGCAGGCGCCAGCGTCGAGAGCCTGACGCTGCTCGCCTACGACGCCGACGGCGACGGTCGGGACGAGCCCGTCGCGGCGATCGCCTACGGCGACCGCGTCGAACTGGTCGTCCTCACCGGCGACGTCGCCGGGTCCTTCGACATCGACGCCGCCGCCACCACGACGCTCGACCCGCAGGTGGCGAACTCGACCCTGTACGTGCGCATGTCCGCCGGCCAGCTCGACTACGACCAGGGGCTCGAGCTGGGCGTGGTCGTCAACGAGGTGACCGGGTCCAGCAGCAGCACCACCGGGCAGGCGACCTACTACCTGTTCGACGACGACGACGCCGGCCGAACGCTGTTGCGCTCAGGCTCGGTGCAGGCCAGTGTCGGCGGCATCGTCCCCGCCGAAGCGGCCGACATCGAGCTTGCCGACATCGATGGCGACGGGCTCGACGAGGTGGTCCTCGCGGGCGCCACGAACCTGGCGTGGTCATGCAGCGACAACGACTTCGCCGCGCTCTTGATTGCGCTGGACGACAAGTCCAGCGGCTTCACACAGCTCGACGCGACGGTGGAGAGCCTCTTCTACCGGAACTGCAGCTCCGCCGGAGGCGACTGGAGGCGCTTCTTCGTGTTCCTGGCCACGCCCGACCTCGACGGCGACGGCGTCCACGAGATCGTCGCGAACCAGCTCGTGTTCGATGACTTCGCCGACGCGCCGACGTTCGCGCGGCTCGCGGATGTCGAGCTCCCTTCGACCGCGTTCCTGGACAACCTCTTCGACCGTGGCCAGTACCTGAGCGTCGCGGCGATGGAGATGATCGCTGCGGACGTGACCGGCGACGGTCGCGAGAACGTGCTGATCTACCACCAGAACCGCGACACCATGCCGGTCTGGGGCATTTCGGCGGTCTCGACGATCGGCGAGAACGGCAACGGCTGGGCGCAACTGAGCGAGATCGCCATGCCGGGCACCTCGAACGGGCAGGGCACCGCGCGCCCGATCGTCGTGCCCGCCAACGTCGACGAGGACGGCCCGGTCCTGAAGTACGGCGAGGGCAGCTACGAGCTGGTGTTCACCGAGCCGCTGATCATCGCCGCGATGGCGGCCCCGCCCTGCCAGGAGGGGATCCAGCA
>CAZJGU010000018.1:0-35564 GCA_964545455.1 uncultured bacterium
CCTCGCGCAGCGTCAACGGTGCGCCGGGAGCGTCGACCAGGATCGCCTTCATGCAGGGGATCGTACGCCGCGCGGGGGGAAGGCGACCAGCCGCGACGGCCCGTCGAGCGGCAGCGGCGCGCGGTCCAGCCGGAGGCGCAGCCGCACCGTCGCCGCCTGCAGGTGGGCGGGGTCCACTTCGGCGACGGCGGTCCAGCGGTCGGGGGCGGGCGCCGGCTCCTCGACGTCGAGGCGGTCGCGGTGCCCGGCGTAGCCGACCCGGTCGCTGCCCGACTCGGCCAGCAGCCGCAGCGCCAGCCGCGTGCCCGGGGCCAACGCCGCGCCGGCGTCCAGGTGGAAGCAGCGTCGCGACGGATCGTCGCGGTGGACGTGCACGTCGTAGCGCGCCTCCGGTCGGGCGACCCGGAGCGGCCGCCAGCGGTGGGCGCCGGCCGGCCGGACGAGCGGATCGAGGTAGTAGTCCGGCACCGCGTGGCCCCGGTCGTCCTCCACCCGGACCAGCCACTGGCGCCGGTCCAGCGGGACGCCGGCGCGACCGGCGCGCGTCCGCTCGACCGAGGCGCGGCGGGCGATCCGTCGCGCCAGCGCCGCCTCGTCCCTCCCCTCGCCCGTGAGCACGCGCGCGGCCAGGTCCACCAGCCAGCCGGGCGGATCGGTCAGCAGCGTGGCGTGGTTGCGGCCGACGACCGGCACGAGCGGAGTCGGATCCGGCCTCGGGCCGACGGCACGCACGCGCGGCACCCCGCCCACGTCGCGCCGCAGGTCGACGACCGTCTCCGGCGCGTCGGGTCCGCAGCCGGCCAGGCGCACCACCCCGTCGCTGCCGTCGGGGTGGGCGAGGCGGGCGGGGAAGGCGAACCCATCGGTGCCGCAGGCGACCAGGCCGGGCGGGAGCGGCTGGTCGGCCAGCCGCCAGGCCTCGGCGCTGCCCAGCTCCAAGGCGGCCAGGATGCGGTCGCCGGCCTCGAGGAAGTCGGGCCCTGCCGCCCGATCGCCGGCGAACAGGGCGCCCAGCATGCCGCGGCCCAGGTGGGCCAGTGGCGATCCGAAGGTCGCCGGCGCCAGGGCGATCAGGCGCCCCAGCCGGGCCCGGCGCAGCGGCCGGGCCGCCAGCCAGGCGCGCAGGACCAGCACGCCGGTCGAATGCACGACGGCGTCGAACGGTCGCCCGGCCCCCAGCCCCGGCTGGGCGGCCAGGGCCCGCTCGAAGCCCTCGGCCAGGTCGAAGAGCGACACGTCGTCGCTCTGGGTGCGGTAGTGCACGGCGTGGCCGTCGCGCAGGCCCAGCGCGGCCAGGCGGGCGCGCCAGGCGTCGAAGGCGCGTGGACCGCCGCCGTAGCCGTGCAGGAAGACGATCGGGCGCACGGGACGCCTCCCTCCCGCGCCGGCGGGACGGCCGACGCCCCTCGGTCGTACGGGGGCGGAGGTTGCGTCCGGGTTGCAGCGGGGCCGGGGTGCGGCCCCGCGGCTCAGACGGTGCCCTGGATGTAGCCCTGAAGCTGCTCGATCAGAAAGGCCTGCTCGGCCAGCGTAGCCTCGACCACGTCGCGGATGGAGACGATGCCCAGCAGCGTTCCGTCGCGCACCACCGGCAGGTGGCGGATGCGGCGCTCGGTCATGAGCTGCCGGCAGATCTGCATGGTCGCGTCGGGGGCGACGGTGACGACCTCGGCGGTCATCACCTCGCGCACCTTGGTGTCGCGCGAGGCGCGTCCCTGCAGGATCACCTTGCGGGCGTAGTCGCGCTCGGAGACGATGCCGACCAGGGCGCCGTCCTGCAGGACCGGCAGGGCGCCGACGTCGTGCTGGGCCATCAGGGCCAGGGCGTCGTAGACGGTGGCGTCGGGTCCGACCGACCAGATGCGGGTGCCCTTGGACCGAAGAAGCTGGGCGACGGTGGTGCTACCTTCCATGCGATCTCCCCCTTCGGACCGGCGTGGTACGCGGGTCCGGCGACCATCGTAGGGGACGGTCGCGCCCGGTGGGGCTGTGTACGTGCGCTCGTGAAATCCGCTCGGAGCGGCGGCCTCCGGGACGAACCACCCTGGCGCCCCGCGGACGCCCCCCGCACGATGCGAACCGTGAACGGCGCGCCGACGAGTTCCGCAGCGGACGGCCCCCGCGTGCTGATCGCCTTCGCGTCGCATGAGGGGCACACCGGGAGGGTGGTGCGCCGCATCGCCGACGCCCTGCGCCGGGGCGGCGCACGGGTGGACGTCGTGCCGGTCGAGGACGAGCCGCACGCCGACGACCACGACCTGGTGCTGGTCGCAGGACCGATCCACGCCGGTCGCCACGATCGCCAGCTGGAGGCCTGGGCCGGGGCGCACGCCGCGTCGCTGGCGGCGCGCCCCAACGCACTGCTGACCGTCTCGCTGACCGCCCACGACGAGCGCGAGGACACGAGCGAGACGTTGGCCGGCTTCGACGCGGCGCTGCGCGAAGCGACGGGCTGGGCGCCGGACGACGCCCTGCACGTGGCCGGAGCGCTGGACTTCGGCCGGATGAACCCGATCAAGCGCTGGATGATGCGGATGATCGCACGGTCGGCCGGACTGATCGGCAAGGGCGACACTCGTACCGGCGCCCACGAGTGGACCGACTGGTCGCGGGTGGACGCGTTCGCGGACTACCTGCTGGACCGGGCGCGCCGCGCCACCTGAGGGCCCCGCCAACGACATCGGAATGATTCCGAGTTCTTGACAGATTCGTCGCCCAGATATACCCTAGGGGGGTATTCAACCGCGGGTCCCACCCGCCTGGAGGCCACCATGAGCGAGCACGACGCCACCCCGACCGCCCCGACCCTGCCGCGCCTGAACGAGCCCGCCCCCGACTTCACTGCCGTCACCACCCAGGGCACCATCTCGCTGGACGACTACCGCGGCAGGTGGGTCGTGCTGTTCAGCCACCCGGCCGACTTCACCCCGGTCTGCTCGACCGAGTTCCTCGCCTTCGCCCAGCAGGCCGACGAGTTCGAGAAGCGAAACGCACAGCTGATCGGCCTGTCGATCGACTCGGTCCACGCCCACCTGGCCTGGCTGCGCGACCTGGAGGAGATGGCGGACGTGCACGTGCCCTTCCCCGTCATCGCCGACCTGGACATGAAGGTCGCCACGAAGTTCGGCATGCTGCACCCCGGCGCGTCCGCTACCGCCGCCGTCCGCGCGGTGTTCCTGATCGACCCCGAAGGCGTGATGCGCGGGATGCTCTACTACCCGCTCAACGTCGGCCGCAGCATCCCCGAAGTGCTGCGCTTCCTGGACGCGCTGCGCTTCAGCGACGAGCAGGGCATGAGCACCCCCGCCGACTGGCAGGTCGGCGACCCGGCGATCGTCAGCGCGCCCAAGACCATGGACGAGATCCGCGCCGACGACCCCGGCAAGTACCACGAGTTCCGGCGCTGGTACCTGCGCCTGAACAAGGCCGACTGACCCCGACGACCGACCACGACCTGGCGCCCCGGCGGATCGGTCCGCCGGGGCGCCGTCCCGTCCGGCCGCCGCGGCTACCATGGATCGCATGCGACGCACCCCCTTCCGCTCCGACGCCGACGATCCGGTCCAGACGCTCCTCGACCTGCCGTCCCGCCCCGGTGCGGCACTCCGTGTCGGCAGCGTCCGCCTGGCCCCCGGCCAGCGCGTCCCGGCCGAGGGCCTCTCCCACCACGGCGTGGACGAGGTCTCGCTGATCACCGCCGGTTCGCTCCGGGGCGAGAGCGGCGGCGACGCGTTCGCCATCGCAGCCGGCGACGTGACCTGGATCCCCGCCGGCGAGGCGCACTGGGCCGTCGCCGGCGACGAGGGCGCCGAGATCTTCTGGGCCTGGTTCGGGGACGTCGGGGCCGAGCCCGGCTGAGCCGACCCGCGACCGCGCCACGAAGAAGGGGGAGGGCTCGCGGGCCCTCCCCCCTTCCGTGGCGCGGATCAGCGCGGACTCAGCGGTCCAGCCAGGTGGTCCGCAGCCCCAGGTAGCTGGTGTTGGGGAAGTGCTCGAAGCCGCGCACGTCCTGGCGCAGCGCCTCGTACTGCGAGGAGTGGAACAGGAAGACGTGCGGCGCCTGGTCGAGGATGATCTCCTGCGCCTCGGCGTAGATCGCGCGACGCTCGTCCTGGTCGGAGGCCTGACGGCCCCGCTCCAGCAGGGCGTCCAGCTCGGCGTTCGAGAAGTTGCCGAGGTTGCCGCCGTTGTCGGTGTAGAAGACGTTGAAGAGGAAGTCGTCCGGATCGCTCTGGCCCGACTCGCCCAGCAGGGTCGCCTCGAAGTCGCCCTCGAGCGCCTTGGGCAGGTAGATGCTCCAGTCCTCGGCGACGATGTTGGCGGTGATGCCGATCTCGGCCAGGTTGGCCTGGATCACCTCGGCCGGGGTGCGCAGGAAGTCGTACGTGCTGGTCACGTAGAGGTCGAAGGCGAAGCCGTCCGGGTAGTCCGAGGCCGCCAGCGCCTCGCGCGCCGCTTCGAGGTCCTGACCGACGTAGGGGCTGTCGCCCACGCCGTAGAAGTTGGAGGCCGGGATGGTCGTGCCGGTCGCGGGCACGCCGCCGGTGCCGAACAGCGCGAGGTCGACGACCGCCTGCTCGTCGATGGCGTACGACATGGCGCGGCGCACGTTCACGTCGTCGAACGGCGCGCGCTCGACGTTGAGGTAGATGCTGCGGAAGTTGGCCGACAGGCCGCCCACGACCTCGACGTTCGGGTCGGCGCGCAGGATCTCGACGTCCGCGGCGGGCACGTACTCGATGAAGTCGGCGTTGCCGGTCTGGATCGCGGTCGAGCGCGCGGTCGGGTCGGGGTAGAAGATGAACTCGATGCCGTCGAGGTAGGGCAGAGCGTTGCCGGCAGCGTCGGTGCCCCAGAAGTCCTCGTTCCTCTCGAGGACCATGCGGGTCTGCGGCAGGTACTCGACGAAGCGGAACGGACCGGTCCCGATGACGTTCTCCTGCAGGTCGCCGTACTGCTCGACCGCGGCCTCGGAGACGATCACGTTGAGGCTGGCGGCCAGCTTGGCCAGCAGCGGCGAGAACGGCTCGGTCAGGTTCATGACGACCGTCCGGTCGTCGGGCGTCTCGATCGACGCGACGACCGCGAAGTCGTCGGCGCGCGGCGAGGCGATCGCCGGGTCCGAGATCCGCTCGATCGAGAACTTGACGTCGCTGGAGCTCAGCGGCGTGCCGTCGTGGAAGGTCACGCCCTCGCGCAGGGTGAAGGTCCAGGTCAGGCCGTCGTCGGAGGCGGTCCACGATTCGGCCAGGCCGGGCACGATCTGCAGGCTGGAATCGAACATCACCAGCGTGTCGTAGACGTTCTCGAGCATGTTGCGCGTCGAGGTGGCGTTGGTGATGTGCGGATCGAGGCCGACCGGGTCGGTCTGCATCCCGACGCGCAGGACGCCACCGGACGTCTGGGCGAGGGCGACCGTCGCGAGCAGCGCGGCGGCGAGAACGGCGAGGGTACGTCGGATCATGAACTACCTCCTGGAACGTGGGCTGGGCGTCGAGGATACGGGACGGCGCGGGGGGTCGGGGTCGCGTGCGAGCGGCGTCGGGCGGGGTCGAGGACGGGTCCGGCGGGGCGCGCGCGTCAACGCTGCCGGCGAAGCCGCGGGTCGAGCGCGTCGCGCAGGCCGTCGCCGAACAGGTTGAAGCCCAGCACGACCGCCATGATCGCCAAGCCCGGCGCGACCGTCGCCCAGGGACTGAGGGCCAGGAAGCGACGCCCCTCGGCGATCATCATGCCCCAGCTCGGCGCGGGCGGCTGGGTGCCGAGGCCGAGGAACGACAGCGACGCCTCCGCCAGGATCGCGTAGGCGAGGCGCAAGGTCGTCTCGACCAGGATCGGGGCGGCCGCGGCGGGCAGGACGGCGACGACGAGGACGCGCAGGTCGCGGCTGCCGAGGGCGCGGGCAGCCTCGACGAACTGCTCCTCGCGCACCGTCATGACGGCGGCGCGCGCGACGCGCGCGAACGGTCCGACGTACACCACGCCGATCGCCAGCACCAGGTTCACGAAGCCGCTGCCCAGGAACGCCAGCAGCGCGATCGCCAGCAGGATGGCGGGGAACGACAGCAGCACGTCGGTGACGCGCATGATCGTCGCGTCCAGCGCGCCGCGGTAGAAGCCCGCCAGCGCGCCCAGCGTGCCGCCGACCAGCAGGGCGAACGCCGTCGCCGCGAACGCAACGGAGAGCGAGGAGCGGCCGCCGTAGACGATGCGGGCGAGGGTATCGCGGCCGTACTGGTCGGTGCCCAGCCAGTGGTCGGGGCTGGGTCCCTGCAGCCGGACCGCCGGGTTCAGTTCAAGCGGGTCGTAGGGCGCGACCCAGGGCGCGGCCAGCGCGGCCCCGACGGCGAGGAGGATGATCAGGAGCCCGATGCCCCCGGTGCCGAACACCAGTCGGCGAAGGATCTCCCGTCCCGGTCGTTCCGACGGCTGGGCGCCATCGCGAGCGGGGGCCGCCTCAGCCATAGCGCACCCGGGGATCGATGACGGCGTAGAGCACGTCGACCAGCAGGTTGACCACGACGAAGGCCGCGGCGATCAACAGCACCGCACCCTGGACGATCGGGTAGTCGCGCAGGTTGATGCCCTCGAGCGCGAAGCGCCCGACCCCGGGCAGGCTGAAGACCTGCTCGATGATGACCGCGCCGCCGAGCAGCTGGCCGAACTGCAGGCCGACGACGGTGACGACCGGGATCAGCGCGGTCCGGAGCGCGTGCCGGTAGATCACGGCCCGTTCGCGCAGGCCCTTGGCGCGGGCGGTGCGGACGTAGTCGCGCTGCAGCGTCTCGAGCAGCGAGGAGCGCACGATCCGCATCGTCGCCGCCGCGAGGATCAGACCCAACGAGGCCGCGGGGAGGATCATGTGACGCAGGTTCTCCAGCGGCGCCTCCCGCAGCGGGACGTAGCCCGCCGGCGGCAGCCAGCCCAGTCCCAGCGAGAACGCCAGGATCAGCAGGATTCCGAGGAAGAAGCCGGGGATGGACAGGCCCAGCAGCGCGAACAGCGAGGCCAGCGCGTCCGGCCAGCGGCCGCGGTGCAGGGCGGCCAGCACGCCCAGCGGCACGGCGATCGCGACGGCGATGACCAGGCCCAGGATCGTCAGCTCGAGGGTGACGGGGAAGCGCAGCGCCAGGTCGGTCGCGACCGGGCGGCCGGTGCGGAGCGAGCTGCCCAGGTCGCCCTGGAGCGCCGCCCCCAGCCACTGGCCGAACTGCTCGTGCACCGGCAGGTCCAGCCCGAACATGCGCCGCAGCTCCGCCAGCCGCTCGGGCGAGACGTTCCCCTCCAGGCCGACGAGGTTGGTGACGACGTCCCCGGGGATGGCGCGCATGAGCGCGAACACGATCACCGCGACCCCGAGCAGCGTCGGGATCGTCAACAGGACACGACGCCCCAGGAAGGTCAGCATGAGGGCCCAGTATGCCACGGTCCGTCGTCCGCCCTCGGCCGCGCACGCAGGGCGCGAGCGCGGCCGAGGAGGCGAGCGTGGCGGCGAGCCGCCCGGCCGTGACCGACGTCCGAGCCCTGCGTCAGAGCGGCTCGGGACCTCCGTCGTCGAGGCTCGGCACGATCAGCACCATGCCCGGGAAGATCAGGTCGGCGTCGTCGATGAGGAAGGCGTTCGCCTCGAGGATGTCGGACCAGCGGTTGCCGTCCCGGTAGAAGAAGGTCGCGATGCTCGACAACGAGTCGCCCGGCTGCACCGTGTAGATGCCGCGGGCGCCGCTGAGGCGCGCAACCTCGCCCTGGGCCTCCTCGAGGTCGGCACGAACGCCGGCGAGCTCCTGTTCCTGCTCGGCGGTCCGCTCCGACAGGCCGGCACGGTCGGCGACGAGCTCGCCCAGTCGGTCGGTGAGCGCGCGCGACCGGGCACGGGCACCTGCGAGGTCCTCGCTGGTCGCGCTGAGCGCGTCACGTGCCCGCTGGGCGTCGGCGCGTGCCTCCTCGAGCTGCTGCGCGAGGTCGGCACGCTCGGCTTCGGCCGCGGAAAGGTCCTCGCGAGCCGCGGCGAGCTCGGCCTGCGTCGCGTCGAGCTCGGCGCGCGCCGACGCGAGGCCGGTCTCCAGGGCGGTGAGCGTCGCACGGGCCGCGGCAAGATCGTCCTGCACGGTCGCGAGCGACTCCTGCGAGCGTGCGAGTTCGGCCCGGGCGGCGTCGCGCTGCTGCGTGGCGGTCGCGCGCTCGTCGCGCACGGCGGCCAAGCGCTCCTCGGTCGCCGCCACCTCGCCGCGGGCCGTGGCGAGCTCGTCGCGCGTCGCAGCGAGCTGTTCGTTCGTCGCAGCGAGCTCGTCGTTCGTGGCCGCGAGCTCGTCGTTCGTGGCCGCGAGCCGCTCTTGGACGGACGCGAGCTCGTCCTGCGTCGTCACGAGCTGCGACCGCGTCGTGGCCAGCTCGGTCTCGGCGATCCCGAGGTCCGCCTCGGTGGTGGCGAACTCCGCCTCTGTCGAGGCGAGGTCCCCGCGCGCCAACGTGACCTGGGCACGCGTCGCCGACAGTTCCTCCTGCATCGACGTCAGCGCCGCCTGGAGCGCGTCCACCTCGGCGCGGGCTTCGCTGGCCGCGGTCTGAGCGGAGGTGGCGTCGGTCCGGAGGCCGTCGATCGTGGCGTTGGCCGCGTCCAGGTCGGCCCGCGCCGTCGCCAGCTCGGCCCGCGCCTCGCCCAGGCTCGCGCGGGACGCGGCGAGCTCGGTCTGCAGGGCGTCGAGCTGCTCCTGCGCCGCCGCGGACGCCTCCCGAGCGGCAGCGCGTTCGCTCTCGCCGCTCGCCAGCTCGCTCTCCAACGTCGCGATCCGCGCCTGGGCCGCCTCGAGATCGGCGGTCGCGGCCTGGGCGCGGGTCTCGCTCTCGGCGAGGCGCGCGTCGTACGCCTCCCGCTCGGCGAAGGCGCGCTCGAGCGCCGCTTCGAGCGCGGCGATCTCCTCCTGGGACGCTGCGCCGTCGGCGCGGGCGGTCTCCAGCGCCGCCTGGCTGTCGGCGAGGTTCGCCTGGACCTCCGTCAGGTCGGCCTGGGTCGCGGCGAGGCTCGCCTGCGCCTCCTCCGCGTCGCTCCGTGCCGTCGCCAGCTCGGCCTCGCGCTCGGACAGGGCGCTTTGCACCTCGGCGACCTCCTGCTCGGCCTGAGCCAGGGCTTCGTCCCGCGCGGCCAGAGCGGCTTCGGCCGCGGCCAGATCGGTCTGCTGCTGCGCGAGCGCCTCGTCGCGGGCGGCCACCTCGCTCTCGCTCTGGGCCAGCTGCTCGGTCAGGGCGTCGCGTTCCGACGCGACCGCATCGAGCTGGCCCTCGAGCGTAGCGACACGCTCGCTCAGGTCGGCGTTCTCCGCCGTCAGGTCCTGCTCCACTTGGCTGGGGCCGCAAGCGCTGATCGTCAGCATGACGAGGATCAGCGACGGCCAGACCCAACGTCGTCTCCAGGGCGTCGACATCTCGGCACCTCCCGGTGGGACTCGGTTCGTGGGGACGTCCCTTCGAGGGTACGACGTCCACGGCGCCCCGTCCAATCGATGCACGACCACGTCATGGCGGCGCAACGCCGCGCCCTACCGCCCTGCGACTCGTCAGCTCCTCCGCGTCCGCACCCGCAGGCCGACCAGGGTGAAGACGAAGAACACCGCGAACAGCAGGCCGCCGGCCGCCATCCCCTGCGCCACCGCCGCGCCGTCCCAACCGGTGTTGATCAGCGCCCGGCCGGCCTGCAGCACGTAGGTGATCGGGTTCAGCCGCGCCGCCGACGCCAACCAGCCCTCCAGCAGGTCGATCGGCACGAAGGTCGCCGTCAGGAACGACAGCGGGAAGAACAGGAACGAGGCGCTCTGGGTCGCCGCGGCGTTGCCGGACAGCAGCGCCACCCCGGTCGTGAAGGCGCCGAAGCCCAGGCCCACCAGCAGCGTCAGGCCCAGGACCGTCGCGACCCCCGCGACGCCGGTCGTGATCTTCAGGCCCAGCAGCAGCGCCACGCCGATCAGGGCGAAGGTCTGGACCACCAGCACCAGAGCCGCGGCCAGCATCGGCCCCAGCAGGATCGCCCAACGGTTGGCGGGGGTCAGCAGCAGCTTGTCGAAGTAGCCGGTCTCGATGTCCCGCACCAGCGTCTGGCCCGACAGGCCCGCTCCGCTGAAGGCGGCGCTGATGATGCTCAGCGGCAGGATGAAGCCCAGGTAGTCGGTGCCCTCCAGGAAGACGTCCGCCGCCCCGCCCAGCTGGCCCTGGTAGATGAACAGGAAGAACAGGCTGATCAGCAGCGGGGTGAACACGCTGAACGGTTGCTGGGCGGTGATGCGCAGGGTGCGGCCGAGCAGCGCGAGAACCTGGACCGGCGCGGGCATGCCCATCTCGCTGCGCTGGGCGGAGACGGGGGCGCTCATGCGGCCCTCCCGCGCGGGGCGGCGTCCGCGTCGTCGCCCTCGCTCCCGACGTCGAAGCGTTGCCCGGTGGCGGCCAGGAAGACGTCGTCGAGGGTCGGGCGCGCCAGCGTCAAAGCCGCCGGCTCGATCCCTGCCTCGGCCAGGGTGGTCGCGACCTTGGCGACGCGTTGGGCCGCCCGGTCGGTGTAGAGCCGCAGCGTCGCGCCGTCGACGCTCGGGCCGCGCGCGAAGCCGTCCAGCCGGCCCAACGCCTCGGCGGCGCGGGCGGCCGTTTCGGCCCCGTCCAGCACGATCTCCAGGCTCTCCTCGCCCATGGCGGCCTTGAGCGCTTCGGGCGTGCCCTCGCGCACGACCGTGCCGTGGTCGATGATCGCGATCCGCTCGGCCAGCACGTCGGCCTCCTCCAGGTACTGCGTGGTCAGGAAGATCGTCATCCCCTTCTCGCGGTTCAGGCGCCGCACCTCGTTCCAGACGTCGCGGCGGCTGGCCAGGTCCAGGCCGGTGGTCGGCTCGTCCAGGAACAGGATGCGCGGCTCGTGCACCAGCGCCATCGCCAGGTCCAGCCGGCGACGCATGCCGCCGCTGTACTCGCCGGCCTTGCGGTCGGCGTCGGCGGTCAAGCCGACGATCTCCAGCAGCTCCCCGGCCCGGGCGGCCGCGTCGCGCCGGCCGAAGCCGAACAGCCCGGCGTGCAGGCGCAGCAACTGCCGCGCGGTCATCATCGGGTCCAGCCCGATCTCCTGCAGCGCCACGCCGGAGACGCGCCGCACCTCGGCCGGGCGGTCGACGACGTCGAAGCCGCCGACCTCGGCCGTGCCGTCGCTCGGCAGCGCCAGGGTGGTCAGGATCTGGACGGTGGTGCTCTTGCCGGCTCCGTTGGGGCCGAGGAAGCCGAAGACCTCGCCGCGCGCCACCTCGAACGAGACGTCGCGCACGGCGACCGTCTCGCCGTAGCGCTTGGCGAGGTGGCGGACCTGGATGTCGGGACGGTCGGGCACGGGACTCCCCCTTCGCGGTCGAACGGGTCAGCCTACTGTTCGTTCGGTTTCCGCGTGTGCGTCGCAGCCCACCGAGCCCGGATCACTCGTACCGCAACGCCTCGATCGGGCTGAGCGCCGCCGCCCGCCGCGCCGGCCACACGCCGAAGACGACGCCGGTCGCGACGCTCACCAGGAACGCCATCGCCACCACCCAGGGGTTCACGACGAACACCTCCAGGAACGGCACGGCCTGGACGATCCCCCACAGCGCCACCAGCGAAGCCGCCACGCCGACCGCGCCCCCGATCACGGTGAGCACCACCGCCTCGATCAGGAACTGCTGCAGGATCGTGCGGGGGGTCGCGCCCAGCGCCTTGCGCAGGCCGATCTCGCGCGTGCGCTCGGTCACGCTGACCAGCATGATGTTGAGGATCCCGATGCCGCCGACCAGCAGGCTGATCGCGCCGATCCCGCCCAGCAGCGCCTGCAGGATCACGGTGACGGTGTCGAACAGCGACAGCGCGCCCTCGATCGTCTGGATCTGGTAGCTGTCCGGCGGTCGCCGGCGGTCCAGGATCGATCGGACCTGCTGCTCGACCACCGACGCGTCACGATCGAGGTCGATGCTGATGACGAGGAAGTCGTACTCCCCCTCGGGCAGGCCGGGCACGTCGCGGTAGATCGCGGGCAGCGGCACGTCACCGGAGACGTCGTTCGCGAAGGTCCCGACGGCCCCGCCGATCGGCTCCTTGACGCCGATGACGGTGTAGGTGGAGCGGGCGCCGCGCGCCTCGACCAGGATCTCGCGACCGACCGGATCGGGATCGTCCTCGAACAGTTCGGTGGCCGCATCGGCGGACAGCACGATCACCGCCGCGCCCCGGTCGGCGTCGTCCTGGCTGAAGTAGCGGCCGGCCGCCAGCTCGATCGAGCGGTCCACCTCCGGGGCGTCCGCGATGGTGCCGTTCAGCGACAGCGAGGTCCGTTGGTCGTCGACGACGGCGGAGACGCGAGCGCTCTGCTGGATCAGGATGCGGATCGGCAGGCGCGACAGGGCCTCGACGTCGGCGTCGCGGAAGCGCTCGGCGTCGGGCGAGTCGAAGTCGCGCTGGACGAACATCGACTGGGCGCCGAACGCCTGGATCTCGGAGGTGATGCCGGCCGTCGCGATCTCGCCCAGGCTGACGGTGGCGGTCACGGCGAAGACCCCGATCACCACGCCCAGCAGCGTCAGCAGCGAGCGGAGCCGGTTCTCCAGCAGGGCCGCCAGGGCGCTGCGAACGTTCTCGAAGAACACCTCAGCCTCCCTGGGGCGCGGCGGGGGGCGCGTCCGCGGCCGGCCGCTGCCGCTGCTCGACCGCTTCGGAGCGGTCGACGCGGCCGTCGCGGATGTGGATGACGCGCTCGGTGTGGGCGGCCACGTCGGCCTCGTGGGTGACCATCAGGATGGTGCGGCCCTCGGCGTGCAGCGCGTCGAACAGGCCGAGGATCTCCTGGCCCGTGACGGAGTCGAGGTTGCCCGTCGGCTCGTCGGCCAGCAGGATGTCGGGCTCGGTCGCCAGCGCGCGCGCGATCGCGACGCGCTGCTTCTGGCCGCCCGACAGCTCGTTGGGGCGGTGGCCGATGCGATCTCCGAGTCCCACCCGCTCCAGCGCCCCCTCCGCGATGCGGCGGCGTTCGCGCGGGCCGACACCGCGGTACATCAGCGGTAGCGCCACGTTCTCCAGCGCGCTCGAGCGGGCCAGCAGGTTGTACGCCTGGAACACGAAGCCGATGCGACGGTTGCGGACCTGCGACAGGCGTTCCTCGTCCAGGTCGGCGACCTCCTCCTCCGCCAGGCGATAGGAGCCGGAGGTGGGGGTGTCGAGGCAGCCGAGGATCTGCAGCAGCGTGCTCTTGCCGGAGCCGGAGGGGCCCATGATGGCGGCGTACTCGCCGGCGCGGACCTCGAGGTCCAGGCCGCGCAGGGCGTGCACCTCGACGTCGGCCCCCAGTCGGTAGACCTTGCGCAGGTCGCGCGCCACGATCACCGGGGCCGCCGGGTCGCTCACGGCGTGCGCGCCCCCGTCGAGGTGACCCGTACCTCGTCGCCGTCCTGCAGGTCGTCGATCCCGACGACGGCGATGCGGTCGTCGGTCCCGAACGACACCGTCGCGGGGTCGACGGCGGCGACGGTGGCGTTGCGCTCGATCGTCACGACGTCGACGCGCCGCACCGTCGCGCGCTCGGGCTCGTCGCTCATGGGCTCGACCAGGAACAGGTAGGTGGCGCCGTCCTCGTCCTCGCTGAGCGCCTCGAGCGGGATGCGCAGGACGTCGTCGGCCTCGGCCACCCGCACCCGGGCGGTGACGGTGTAGCCGGGCCGGACCTGGGCCGCGGCGTCCTCGCCGAGGAAGTCGAGCAGCACCTCGACCTGGGCGCCCCCGCCCTCGCGCGCGGCGACCGGCGAGAGGCGCGTCACCCGCGCCGGCAGGCGCAGGGCCGTGTCGGCGTCGGGGACCACGTCGCCGGGCAGGCCGACCGCCAGCTCGCCGGCGCGGTTCTCGTCGAAGGCGGCGCGCACGCGCAGCCGCTCCGGGTCGGCCACCGTCGCGACCGGCTGGCTGCCGACCGCGTCCCCCACGGCGGCGTTCAGGACCGCCACGACGCCGTCGAAGGGCGCGCTCAGTACGGCGTCGTCCAGGCGAGCGTCGAGGTTGGCGAGGTCGGTCTCCAAGCGCGCGACGTTGGCGTCGGCGCTGGCCAGCTGGGCCTCGGCCAGGGAACGGGCGTTGGCCAGGCGGCTGCGGGCGGAGGCCAGCGCCAGGTCGGCCTGGGCCGCGGCGCGCTGTGCCACGTCCAAGGCGTCGCGGGCCGCCTGCAGCTCGTCGCGCGAGGCGGCGCCCAGCTCCAGCAGGCGCTCGACGCGAGCAACCGCGCTGGTGCGGTCGCGCAGGTCGGTCGTCGCCTGTTCGACGCGATCCTCGGCCTGGGCGACCGACGCTTCGAGGTCCAGGCGGTCGACCTCCAGCTGGGCCGCGATGCGCGCCCGATCGGCACGCGCCGAGCGCAGCGAGGCGGCGGTCGACGCGCGCGTGCGCTCCAGCTCGGCCGTGTCCAGCAGCAGCAGCGGCTGGCCCGCGACGACGGCGTCGCCTTCCTCGACCCGCACCTCGGCGACGGTGCCGCCGCTGCGGAACGCCAGCGCGCGCTCGTCGACCGCTTCGACCACGCCGCTGCCGGTCACCTCGCGCCGGAAGGCGCCGCGCTCGACCGCTTCGGCGACCACCTGCGGCAGGTCGCCCCCGCCGCCGCGAGCGAACAGGAACCAGGCTCCGACGCCGAGCGCCGCCAGGACGACCAGCACCCACACCCAGGTGCGGCCGGCCGCGCGTCGACGAGGAGCGGCGGCCGTCATCGCGCGACGCCGAGGACGGCCGCGTCCAGCGAGCGCAGCGCGTCGGCGTAGCCGATGCGGGCGGTGTGCAGCTCGGCCCGGCGACGCAACCGCTCGAGCCGCGTGCGCTCGAGCACGACCTGCGAGATCGAGCCGGCCTCGAAGCGCGCGACGGCGACGCCCACGTCCTCGTCCGCGGTGGCGAGCGCCTCCTCGGCGCTGACCCGCCGGGCGTCGGCGGCCAGCACGGCGTCGTGCGCCTGGCGCAGCGACAGGCGCAGGGTCTCGGCCAGGTCGTCGGCCCGCAGGCGGGCGGTGGCCACGGCGTCCTCGGCCGCCTCGACGTCGGCGCGTGCCGAGGTGAAGGCGACATCGACCGCGGCGAGCTGGGCCTCGGCCAGTTCGACAGCGCGCAGGGCGGCGCGCAGCGAGGCGTTCTCGGTCGCACGCTCCAGCACGGAGGCCAACGACGGCACGTTCGGGTCGGCGACCGGCTCGACCAGGCGGCCGGGCGCCTCGTCGCGACCGATCGCCTGCGCCAGTCGGTCCAGCGCCAGGGCGAAGCGCCGCTCGGCGTCGGCCAGGTCGCGCTCGGCCGAGCGGGCGACGTCGTCGGCGCGGGCCACGTCGTTCTCGGTCGCGGCACCGGCCTCGAGCCGGATCCGAGCGGCGTCCGCCTCGGTCCGGGCGATGTCCAGCGCCGTGCTGGCCACGGCCACGCCGTCGCGCGCCTGCAGCGCCGCCTCGAAGGCGTCGGCACCGGCGTCGCGCGCCGCGGCACGGGCGTTGCGGAGGGCGTCCTCGGCCGCCTCGACCTCGTGCCGAGCCCGTAGCAGCGCCACGCGCAGGCTGGTCGGATCGGCCTCGACCCGGGCGGCCTCGCGCCGGGCCGCGTCGAGGTCCAGCTGGGCGGTGCGGACGTCGACCGAGGCCGCGACCGCCTCGGCTTCGGCCGTGGTGCGGTCGAGGGCGGGCGCGTCCTGGGCCACGGCTCCGGCCGTCAGCACCAGCACGGCCAGGACGGCGCTCAGGCGCCGGACGAACGATTCGATGGAGAGGGGGACGGCGTGGGTCACTCGAGATCCTCCGGCGGCACGGCCGCTGCGTCGAGAAGGCGGAACAGGGCCAGACGGTAGGCGTCGCGGGCGGAGATCAGGTCGGCATCGGCGCGACGGACGTCCAGCTCGGCGCGGGCCGCGACGATCGGGGCGACCGCGCCCGCGTCGGCGCGAAGGCGGGTCACCTCGGCCGCGCGCGCCGCCAGGTCACGGGCGTCGGCGGCCAAGGCCAGCCGTTCGGAAGCGTCCAGGGCCGCCAGCCAGGCACGCTCCAGCGCCACGCCGGCGCTGCTCAGGACGACGTCGCGGCGGGCGCGGGCCTGCTCCTGACCGATCCGGACGGCGGCCAACGCGTCGCCCAACCCAGGGCTGAAGGCGACGTCCAGGCGCAGCGACACTTCGAAGCGGTCCAGGCGACCGTCCTCGGCCAGCACCCCGGGCGGACCGGAGTCCGGGTCGTACGACAGCCGCAGCGACGGCGCCAGCGAGGCGCTGTCGATCGAGCCGCCCAGCAGCAGCGTCGCGGCGTCGTCGCCGCGGCTGTACGCCAGGTCGAGGGTCAGCGTCGGCAGCGCGTCGCGAACGGTCGCGTCGGCGGTGCGGTCGGCGTCGGCGACGGCGCGTCGGGCGTCCTGCACGTCGCCGCGGCGGTCGAAGCTCAACGTCGCCAGGTCGGGCAGCGGGGCGGGATCGGGCAGCGGCCCCGCCGGCGGCGGCACCTCGCGGCCCAGCGTGACGGCCAACGAGCGCAGCGCCACCTCCGCCTGCCGCGCGGCGGCGGCACGTGCCTGCTCGGCGCGGGCGAGGGCCAGCTCGGCCTCGGCGACCTGGAGCTCGCTGGCGGCCCCCGCGTCCCGCCGCTCGCGGGCGGCGTCCACCTCGCGGACGGCCAGCGCCGCGTCCGCGTCGGCCAGGGCGGCGGCGCGCTCGGCCGCGAGCGCGTCCTGGAACCCCGCCAGGGCGTCGATCCGAGCCTGGCGACGGGCGGCCGCGACGTCCTCGCGGGCGGCCGTGACCGCCTGGCGGGCGCGCGCCAACTCGTCCGCGGCGGGGCCCAGGACGAACGGATCCACCCGGACGCCCACGGCGATCGGAGCGACGTCGTCGCCGCCGAGGTCCTCGGGCTCGCCGAAGCCGCCCGGATCCAGCTCCCCGCTGGTAGCGGCGTAGCCGGCCGAGCCGGTGAAGCTCAACGGCGAACCGCGGGCGGCGGCCTGCCGTTCGGCCGAGGCCAGCGCCAATCGCGCGGCGGCGACCGCCGGCGACGCGTCGGCCAGGACCAGCAACTCGGCGTACTCGAGGCGCTCGCCCAGCTCGATCGCGGACGTCCCCTGGGCCGCGGCGACGGTGGCCAGGAACGCCAGGACGAGCGCCGCGACGAGGTGCCTGCCACGACGCGCCCAACGGCACGATGGCGGGTTCGTCCGTCGCACGGGGACGGCGGTGGGGTGGTTCGTACGCACCAGGACACTCCTCCCGTCGAGCCCGACGGCCCCTTGGGGCGGGACGGGCACCGACTCGGCCTCCTAGCCTAATCCTCGTTCGGTCACGGGGTGTGCACGCCAGCGCACCAAGGGCCGGCCGTCAGCCCAGCGCCGCCCGCTCCCGCCGCAGCACCCAGGCGGCCAGTGCGGCCGACGGCAGCAGGAAGGCGAACGCCAGCGACATCGCCGGCACCAGGCCGACCGCCTGCTGCAGCGCGCCGAACCCGACGTAGGCGACCCCGGCCACGCCCCAGGTGAACCCCATCAGCATCCCCGACGCCGTCGCGACCGCGTGCGGCGCCAGGTCCTGCGCGCTCACGACCAGCAGCGGGATCGGGGCGTTGGTCGCCAGGCCCGCCGCCGCCACCACGACGTAGAAGGCGACCCCGCCCGGCGGCAGGAACAGCGTCGCCAGCAGCAGCGGGAAGGCCGCCAGCATCGCGCCCACGACGATCGGCATGCGCCCTAGGCGGGGTTCCAGCGCCCCTGCCGCGATCAGGCCGGCGGCCGCCGCGATCTGGTAGACCGCCAGCGTCCAACCGAGCGCTCCCGCATCCGGGGCGAGTCCGCGCACGTTCACGAGGAACAGCGGCATGGCGTTCAGGAAGCTGATGTAGGCGACCGCCCGCAGGATGCCGACCCCGGCCAGGATGCCGACCGGTCCGCGCAGCAGGTCCAGGTCCACCAGCTTGGGCCGGGCGTGCCGCTCGGGACGCTCCTGGCGCGGCACCAGCGCCCACAGCGCGATGCCGAACGCCACACCGACCAGCGACAGCCACGGGATCGCCCAGGGACCGTAGGAGCGCAGAAGCCACAGCGCCAGCACCGGCATGATCGCCGACCCCGCCGGCCCGCCCGAGCCGAACAGGCCGATCGCCAGCCCCTTGCGGCGGCCCGCCACCGCGCGCGCCATCGACGTCGCCGCCGGGTGGAACAGGGCCGATCCGAGGCCCCCGATCGCCAGCACCAGGAACAGCGCCGTGACGCTCGACACGACCGGCAGCAGGCTCATCAGCACCGAGCCGACGATCAGGCCCGCCGCGGCCGAGCGCCGCCGGCCCCAGCGGTCGGCCACCGCGCCCGCCACCGGCTGCAGCACGTTGGACGAGAACGAGATGAGTGCGACGAACGCCGCCAACACCGCCTCGCCCAGCCCGAAGCGGGCCTGCAGCGTCGGCAGGAAGACGGGCAGGACGTTCGCGAAGGCGTCGTTGGCGGCGTGCGAACCGGCCAGCAGGAAGGTCAGGGCGCTGCCGCCCAGGACGGTTCGGTGGAGGGCGACGCGCGACATTCGGCGAGTCTACCGAGCCTGGCGCACAGCGGCGCGTCGTGCCGGGACCCGCCGGGGGCGTCCGCGCAGCTGCGCGTTCGGCCGGCCGCGCTTTCGGCCTGCGGCGGGGTCAGCCTCCGTCGCCAGCGCCGCCGTCCGCACCGCCGTCGTCGTCGCCCCCGACGCCGTCCTCGTCGGGTCCGGAGCTGGCGCGCGGCTCCAGCCAGGCGCGGAAACGCGGGTGCACCCGCTCCATCCACTCCGGGTGTCGCCGGATCCAGGCGCCGACGTACGAGCAGCTGGGGCGGACGCGATCGCCCTCGGTCTCCGCGACCCGCTCCAGCGCGGCGCGCACCAACGCGCCCGCGATGCCGCGACCCTCGAGCTCGCTCGGAACCTGGGTCGAGCGGAGATCCCAGATGCCGTCCTCGTCCCGCGGCGCGTGCAGGCGGGCGCCCGTCGGCCGTCCCTGGTGAAGGGCCTCGAAGCGTTCGGCCTCGGGATCGTAGCGGACGTCGACGGTGTCGGCGCGGATCTCGTCGTGGGCTGGGTCGCTCATCCGTTCAGGATGCCCGACGAGGACGTTCGGTCATGCCGGCTGGGCCACGCAGGGGGTGGTCCAGGCCACCGTGAGGAAGCCCAGCCGCTCCAGGATCGGTCGGCTCATGGGGCCTGCGTCCACGCTCGCCAGGGATCGGCCGCGCCTGGCGGCCTCGTCCAGGCGCGCGGCCAGCAAGCGGTGGTACAGGCCCCGCCCGCGCGCCTCCGGCACCGTCGCGCCGCCCCACAACGTCGCGAAGGGACTGTCCGCGCGGTACCAGGTCCAGCCGACCGACGCCGGCCGGCCCTGCCACTCGAGCAGCACCAGGTCGATCTCGTGCGGCGCGTCGGCCTGCTGTCCGGCCAGCCGGGTCGCGAAGCCGTCGAACGGATCGTCGTACACGGCCCGGTAGATCGCCCGCAGGCCCTCGAAGAGCGCGTCGTGGTCGGCGCCGGCGAGGCCCGCGGCTCGCAGCGTCCGCACCTCGCCCGACGTCGCAGCGGGCGTTCCGCGCGCGTGCAATGCCTCGCGGACCTTCGGAACCGGTGCGACGGCGACCGCCTCCGGCTCGCCCGGTCGGTAGCCGGCCGCCTCCAGCCGCTGAAGCAGGTCGTCCGGCGCGTCGTGGTGGTAGAGCTTCCACTCGAACGTCCGGCCCGACGCCAGCCCGTGCGCGCGCTCCTCGGCCAGAACCTCGTCGATGCGCCGCTCGAGGCCGGCCCCGACCAGGTCGCTCCAGTCCACCCACGCCATCGCGTCGCCGTGCGGGAGCGTCCGGATCCGACCCGGCAGGCGGACGCGCGTCTCGCTCTGGAAGGCCGGGCCCTGCCGCTCGCAGCGGTCGTAGAGCTCGCGCCAGGCCCGGGCCGGGTCGTCCGACGGGAGCGTCACGAACCGTCGTGCTGCCAGGGCGTGTGGGCGATGCCGATCAGCAGCCCTCCGGGATCCTGCAGGCGCGCGATCGTCTGGCCCCACGGCTCGACCTTGCTCGGGTGGACCAGCTCGTAGCCGGCCGCCTGCAGCTCGGCGGCGGCCTCGGCCACCTCGGCGGGCGTCGCGACGTCGAACTCGATCGTCGCCTGCGGCACCGGGCGGTCGGCCGGCCAGACGCCCACGCCGAAGCAGGCGTGCGCCGCCATCGACAGCGGCCAGACGCCCAGGTGGCGTGCGCCGGGCAGGTCGTCGCTGGACAGGTAGTCGCCCTCGCCCTCCAGGGGCAGGCCCAGCGCTCCCTTGTAGAACGCGGCGCCCGCGGCTCCGTCGGGCACGATCGGGGTGACGCCTGCGACGTGGGTGATGCGCATGCTGGCCTCCTCTGCGCGCGGGGCGCTGGTCCCATCCTGCACCAGCGGCGGGGCCGGCACGGAGGATCGCGGCGGTAGGCTGGGCGGGACATGAGCGAACTCCTGCGACCGATCTCCGACGTCGCCGCCGAGCTGGGCCTGCCCGAGGACCGGGTCCGCCCTCTCGGCCACGACAAAGCCAAGGTCCTGCCCGTCGCGCCCGACACGCCACCGGGACCTGACGCTCGCCTGGTCCTGGTCAGCGCCATCGGCCCCACCAAGGCGGGCGAGGGCAAGACGACGGTGAGCGTCGGCCTGGCGGACGGCCTGCGGCGCGTCGGGCGGCGCGTCGCCCTGGCCCTGCGCGAGCCGTCGCTGGGGCCGGTCTTCGGCATCAAGGGCGGCGGGACCGGCGGCGGCCGCGCCCAGGTCGAGCCGGCGGCGTCGATCAACCTGCACTTCACCGGCGACCTGCACGCGGTCACGTCGGCGCACAACCTGCTGGCGGCGCTGATCGACAACGACCTGCACTTCGGCGGGGCCAGCGGCCTAGCGCCGGATCGCGTCCGTTGGCCGCGGGTGCTGGACGTGAACGACCGTGCGCTCCGCCGGATCGTCGTGTCGCCCGGCAAGGAGACCGAGCGGCGCGGCCGCTTCGACATCACCGCCGCCAGCGAGATCATGGCGATCCTGGCGCTGGCCGACTCGCGCGAGGACCTGCGCGCCCGGCTGGCGCGGATCGTGGTGGGCTCGCGCGAGGACGGTAGCGACGTGACGGCGTCCGACCTGGGCGCGGTGGACGCGATGCTGGCACTGCTCGAGGACGCGCTCGCGCCCAACCTGGTCCAGACCCGCGAGGGCACCCCCGCCTTCGTCCACACCGGCCCGTTCGGGAACATCGCGCACGGCTGCTCCAGCGTGGTCGGCACCCGCACCGCCCTGGCCTACGCCCAGGAGGTCGTGACCGAGGCCGGCTTCGGCTTCGACCTGGGGGGCGAGAAGTTCCTCCACCTCAAGATGCGCCAGGCGGGCCTGTGGCCCCGCGCCGTGGTGCTGGTCGCGACGGTGCGCGCCCTGCGGGCGCACGGCGAGGGCGACCTGCAGCGCGGCCTGGCGCACCTGGACCGGCAGCTGGCCAACGTCGCCGCCTTCGGCCTGCCGGCCGTCGTCGCGATCAACGTCTTCGCCGGCGACGCCGAGGACGACCTGGCCCGGCTGGAGACGCACTGCGAACGCGCCGGCGCTCCCCACGCGCGCATCACCGCCTTCGCGGACGGCGGCGCCGGGGCCGAAGGGCTGGCGCGCACGCTGCTGGCGACGTTGGACGCCGGCGACGCCTCGCCGCCGCAGCCGACCTTCCTCTACGACGCGAACGCTCCGATCGACGACCAGCTCCAAGCGCTGGCCACGCGCGTCTACGGCGCCGGCTCGGTCGGCTGGAGCGACGCCGCCCGGGCCGATCTCGAAGAGCTGCGCGCCCGCGGCCACGACCGGCTGCCGGTCTGCGTCGCCAAGACGCACCTGTCGTTCTCGGCCGATCCCGCGGCCGGCGGCCTGGCCGAGGGCTTCGCGCTGCCGATCCGGAGCCTGCGGCTGTCGGCCGGCGCGGGCTTCGTCGTGGCCCTGGCGGGGCGGATCGTGACCATGCCCGGATTGCCGCGCGATCCTGCCGCCCACCACGTGCGGGTCGCCGAGGACGGCACGGTGTCCGGGCTGATGCAGGGGGAGTAGCTAGACCGGTCGCGCCCGAGCGGTCGCTGCGACGATCGACCCCCCGAGCCGGGTGCGGCTCGGGGGGCGTCCTCGCTCCTGGATCGAAGGCGTCGGGCTCGGCTCAGACCGCTGGGCCGTCCGGGGTCTCGGCCGGCGGTTCGGCCGGAGCCTCGGCCGGCACGGTCCGCTCGACGGCGATGGTGAGGTTCGCGACCAGCGCCGCGATGGCACCGATGCCGGCCCAGACGGGCAGCAGCAGCGTGCCGATCACGCCGAGGGTCAACGGGATCTCGATCAGCGTCTTGCCCTCCTCGTTCTTGAGGGTGATGCGCCGAACGTTGCCCTCGCGGATGAGCTCCTTGACCTTCTCGACCACCTTCTCGCCCGAGACGCGGAACTCCTCGGTGAAGGTGCGGGTCGCCTGGCCTTCGCTGGCGCCGGGGGTCTCGGTCGTGGTGTCCTGGCTGCGGGGATCGTCGCTCATGGGGTGCCTCCGTTCGTCCCGGCGCGCGGGGCGCACGCCGGTGGCCTCTGGGGCCGTCGACCTGCAGCCTAGGCCCTGACCCGGCCGGCCGCGTCCGCCGAAGGGTGGAGGCCCGGCTCCTGCGTGCGAACGGGACCCGCGCCCCGGCCGAACGGGCGTAGGCTGGCTTGGTAGGAGGCGGCTCATGACCTCGCTCGCCAAGCTCGCCTGGCGCAACCTCTGGCGGCACAAGCGGCGCACGCAGCTGCTGCTCGCCGTCGTCGCCTACGCCTCGATCGCGATCATCTTCTTCTGGGGCTTCTTCGACGGCGTCGTCGACATGATGGTCACCAGTCAAGCGCGCTACCTGCAGGCGCCGGTGCTGATCGCGCGGGAGGCGTACGTCACCGATCCGGATCCGGACCGTGCCCTTTCGGACCTGGGCTTCGTGGCGGGCCTCGCGTCGGACCCCGACGTGCGCGCCGCGGCGCCACGGTTCGAGCTACCTGCGCTGCTGCGCTCGCCCTACCAGGCGCTCGGCGCCTCGCTGCGGGGCGTGGATCCGGCGCGCGAGGGGGCGGTCAGCGACCTTCCCGGAGAGCTGGCGCAGGGCCGCCTGCCCGACGGCCCCGGGCAGATCGCGCTGGGCCGCCGCCTGGCGGAGCGGCTGGACGTGCGTCTGGGCGAGCGCGTCGTCGCCGACGTGCAGAGCGAGGCCGGCGCGCAGGCGGCCGGGCTGGAGCTGGTGGGCATCTTCGACGCCGACATGCGCGCCGTCGACGAGACGATCGCCTGGATCCACCTGGACGACGCGCGCGCCCTGTCCGGCGTTCCGACCGCGACCGGCGTAGCGCTGGACGTGCCGGCCGGCCGGGAACGCGCCGTCGCCGCGCGCCTCAACGAGGAGGGCGCGCTGCCGGAGGGCGTCGCCGCCTACTCCATCCACGACCAGCTCTCCGGCCTGCTGGCCGGCATCGAGAACAAGCGCCTCGCGATGATGCCGATCGTGTCGCTCTTCGCCCTCTTCGCGGCGGTGACGGTCATGAGCACCGTCGTCGTCAGCGTGATCGAGCGGACGCGGGAGTTCGGCGTGACCGCGTCGCTGGGCATGACCCAGGGCCGGATCGCGCGGATGGTCATGCTCGAGGCAGCGTTCGTGACGGTGCTGGGCTTCGTGGCCGGCAGCTCGACGGGCTACCTGATCAACTGGACGCTGAGCGTGACCAACCTGATGGGCCCGATGATGCAGCGCGTCTACTCCGGCATCCTCGACGACTTCGCCCTGTCGGCCGACCTGGCGATCGGCCTCAGCCTCGGCTACCTCGCCTGGACCGGCCTGACCGTCCTGCTGGCGGCCGCCCTGGCCCTGGCGGTGCCCGGGCGCCGCATCCGGGCGCTGCAACCGGCCGAAGCGATGCGGGCGGCCTGAGATGGACGACGCCTGATGCTGGCGATGGCGTGGCGCGACCTGCTGCGGCAGGGGCGGCGCAGCCTGATCGCCGCCGTCGCGGTCGCGATCGTGGTGTTCATGGCGATCCTCGTCTACGCGATGGGCGGGGCGATGGAGAACTCGATCTACCAGGACCTGACCGAGGCGGCCGGGCACGTGCAGATCCACGCGGCCGGCTACCGCGACGCGCAGGCCTGGGAGGACGGACTGATGGTCGTGGACGGCGACCTGACCGCGCTGCTGGCGCGCGAGGCGCCCGACGCCGACGTGGTGCGCACCCTGGTCGTGCCGGCCCTGCTGGCGGGCGAGGAACGCTCGCGTGGGGTGGCGATCACCGGTCAGGCGCGTGCGGACCGCTTGGAGGCCGCCTTCCTGGAGGAGCACCTGGCAGCAGGCTCCGGCCTGGCGCCCGACGCGCAGGACGGCATCCTGCTGGGCGCGTCGCTGGCGCAGGCGCTGGAGCTGGAGGTGGGCGACCCGGTCTACGTCTACGCGCCGGGCGGCGAAGGGTACGGCGCGGCGGCGTACGAGCTGGTGGGCCTGCTGGACTACGACGACCCGGGCCAGGAGATCGGGGCGGCGCAACTGGCGCTCTCCGCGGCGCAGGCCCTGGCGGCCCCCGGTCGGGCCAGCTACGTCGAGGTGCACCTGCCCGGTGCACGCACGCTGGACCGCGACGACGGCGCGCGCGAGCTGGCCGACGCCATCGCGGCCGGACTGGGCCCCGCCTACGCGGTCGAGCACTGGCGCGAGCTGGACCCCGGCCTGGTGGCGATGCTGGACTTCCTGACGCCGATCATGATCGTCTACTCGGTCATCTTCTTCGTGCTGGCGGGGCTGCTGGTGCTCAACACCATCTACCTGTCCACGCTGGAACGCGTGCGCGAGTTCGGGGTCGTGCTGGCCCTGGGCGCGCGCGGGCGCGACGTCGTGCGGATCGTCACGACCGAGTCGTTGATCGTCTGCCTGGGCGGCGCGGTCGTCGGCCTGGCGGCTGGCCTGACGCTGGTGGCGGTGCTGTCGGACGGGTTCACCTTCCCGGGCATGGAGTCGCTCATGGCCGAGGTGGGCATGAACCCGGTCATGTACCCCGCGGTCGCCACGTGGCAGGTGGCCCTGGCGGTCGGCTTCGCCCTCCTGACCGGCGTCGCGGCCGCGGCCGGTCCGGCCCGGATGGCCGCGCGGATCGCGCCGGCCGAAGCGATGCGTCACACGGTCTGAGGTCGAGGGTCCCAGCGCGGGCGTGACTCCCAGCGCGGGGCGTGACGATCGGTCTCCCCCTCGTTCGTCACGCCCCGCGCCGGGTCGGCGCTCTCCCCGCGCCGTCGCTCGCCCATGCCTTCCGATCGAACGCCGCACGCCGGCGCCGACGCCCGCACCGTGACCCGCCGGGGGTTGCAGGGGGGTTGCGTCCTGGCGGTGACGCATGGTCGCGCCCAGCGCCCGCCTGCCCCCTATCGTGACGAGGAAGAGAGAGCCGGACCGGTCCACCGCCCCGCGCCGGGGCGGAAGGAGGCGCGCCATGCCCGACGGTCGATCCCTCTCTTCCCGCGTCGCCCTCGCCGCCGTACGCGCGCTCGGGGTCCTGCCGCTCCTGCTCCTGACCGCGGCGGCGCTGGCCCAGACGCTGGCCGCCTACGTACCCGCCAGCGGCCAGGCGGTCCGCATCCAGGGACGGACGCCGCCGACTGCGCCGGCGTGCGGCCCCCGCCGCTGGACGAGGACCTGCCCGACGACGTCGAGGAGCGCGACCAGGAGCTGAACCGCTGCGACGTCTGGTCGGCTGCGAACTCGGGCGGGGTGGAGGGCACGATCGATCGGTGGGACGTGTCGACCATCCCCGACGGGGCGGTCTTCGACCTGAGCTTCCAAGCCTGGGACCTTCCCGACCGCTTCCGCGTCGCCAACCTCGGCACGACCCTGTGGGACAGCGGCTGGCGAGGCTCCAGCACCTACGCCAGCGACCCGCGCTACCCGGGCGGCATCGCCGGCGCCGGGGGGGGGCGAGGTGAGCGACCTGTTCGTCAAGTCCGGTTCGAACGTCGTCACCGTCACCGTCGTCGGCGTCGACGACGACACCGAGTGGGAGTACCGGATCCGCTGCCGCATACCGTGAGCGACCGGACCGTCACGAGGTCGGTCGCCGGGACGTGCCGCTGACCTCGCTGCGACCGGCGGGATCAGGCGGTCGAGGCCAGCGAGCGACCCCAGGCCCGGGCGCGCTCGACCTCGCCGTCCGCCAGGGGGCCCTCGGTGTCGCGGACGATGAAACCGACCGGCTCGGCGAGGTCGGTGGCACCCGCCCGCGCCGCGACGCGCCGTAGCCCGGTCGCCGCCCAGGCGCGCCGACCGATCGTGCGCACGACGAGCCTGAGGATCCACGCCGGCATCTCGTCCACCTCGAAGCGCGTGTCGAACACCGCGACCGGCACGCCGGAGAGCGAGCCCGGCGTGAGTCGTGCCGTGAACGCCTTCATCGCCGGGCTGAGGGAGAACGCGTGGGTCGGACAGCCGAGGACCACGGTGCGCGCCTCGCGCAGGTGGTCCGGATCGCCGTCGCCGGCGGCGACGAGCTGCACCGGACCTCCGCTTCGTAGCCCCTCGGCGACCGCCTCCGCGATCGTGCGGGTGTTGCCGTGCACGGAGTCGTAGACCACCCAGGCGTCGCGAGCCTCGGACATGAGGAAGCGCCTCCCCGGCCGGCCGAGCGCGCGCCGGCCATCCCCCAGGGTAGCGGGCGAACCCGCCACCCAGCCGGGACCTGCGTCCCGCCGCGCCGCGTCGCACGTTTGACGGACGCCGGACAGCGCCGACCCCGATGCTTCAAGGGTCGTGCGACGACGCACGCGACGTCTCGTCCCCTCTGGAGGTCCCGCATGTCCGACACCCGTCCCACCCGCTTCGTTCCCTACCTCGCCGCCGCCCTGGCCGCGATCCTGGTCTTGACCGCCGGCCTGCTGGCGCGCGCGCAGGACGACGCCGCCGAACCGAACGTCGACGCCGCCTTCGCGACCGTGCTGTGGGACGCCTGGGCGGACGTGTACACGGACTGGCCGTTCGAGGCCGGCGTGCCGGAGGGCTTCTACGTCGGCGCCGAACCGCACGGCATGGTGCTCCGCACCTTCGTCAACGACATCGCCGCGGCCGACATCGAGGCGAGCGCCGATGCGTTCAGCGAGGGCGCGGTGCTGATCAAGGAGAACCACGCGCCGACCGGCGTGGACCTGACCGGCCTGGCGCCGCAGACGGCGCTGCCCGACTTCGACGGCGACCTGCGCGCTTGGACCTGGATGGTCAAGGTGCCCGGCTACGCGCCGGAGACGGGCGACTGGTTCTGGGGTCGATTCGCCGCGGACGGCTCGCTGCTGGCTGCCGGCAGCCCGCAGGGCTGCGTGGCCTGCCACGCCCAGGTGCAGGACAACGACTGGGTGTTCAACGCCTCGATCGGCGACTGAGCCGACCTTCCGTCCTCATCCTCCCGTACGAGGGGCGCACCGACCGCGGGGCGCCCCTCGACGTAACGGGACTGAGGCGATCGTCAGAACGTCAGGACCGTGTAGCCGTCCAGGACGTACGAGCGCAGGCTGGGATGGTCGTCGAAATCGTCCAGTAGCGCGACGCCGGCGGCGCGCACCCCCTCCTCCGCCCCGAACGCGGTCGAGCAGAACGAGCACGCCCCGACCACGGCCGGCGCGACCTCGTTCCAGAGGGCGTGGCGCTTGTGCGACGGGTCGTTCAACGTGCCGACCCACTTGGTGCCCGCCCCGTCGAAGAGCAGGGCGACCCGGTCGCCCGCCTCGAGGAACTCCTTGGTCACCTCCATGGCGTTGACGACGCGCCCCAGGTCTCCGTGGCTTTCGGTGTCGGCCAGGACGACGATGGCGATCTTGTGCATGCGGGCCTCCTTTCGTCCGTCCATCCGACCGTAGCGCGCCGGCCTCGTCCGTCCGATCCTTGACCGGCGGCCCGCCGGACCCGACCGCGTACAGTGGGACCCATGAGCGACGAGCTACGGCCCTGGTTCGTGCCGGACACCGGCTTCGGCGAGCGGCTGGACCCCAACGACAAGCAGGCGTTCATGCGCGTCTGCCCCGACAAGACCTACCCGGCGGGCACGACGATCTTCCGCGAGGGCGACCCCGCCGAACACCTGCACGTCGTGGCCATGGGCCGCGTCAAGCTGGTCCGGCCGACCCCCGACGGTCGGGAGCGGATCCTCGCGATCGCGGGACCGGACGACCTGATCGGCGAGGCGTTCCTGCGCGAGGACGCCCGCTACCGGGCCGACGCGGTCGCCCTGGGCGACGCGGTCACCTGCCCCATGTCGCGCGGGCAGTTCCAGCGCCTGTCGCTGCAGGCGCCGACCTTCGCGCTGGCCTTCGCCGAGATCCTGGCCGAGAGCCTGTTCCGCTGCCGCGACCAGGTCAGCGCCGACTACGCCCCGATCAAGGTACGCGTCGCGCAGACGTTGCTGGACCAGGCGCGCCGCTTCGGGAGCGAGGTCGAGGGCGATCCCGACTGGCTGGAGCTGGAGACGGAGCTGCGCCACGAGGAACTCGCCTCGATGATCGGCGCGACGCGGGTGTCGGTCTCGACCTCCGTCGCCGAGCTGCGACGCCAAGGCCTGCTGGAGGGAACGCGCGGGCGCTACCGCCTGCACGCCCCGGCGATCGAGATGCTGGAGCTGGACGTCTGAGCGATCGATCCTCGGCGGGCGTGTTCAGGCCGTGAGCTCGCTGGGCCCGAGGTCGTCCAGGATCCACGGCAACAGCTCCCCGACGGTGGGGTGCGAGAGCACCGTGCGACGGAACGTGGGAACGTCCACGCCGCCGCGCATCGCGACGGTGAAGAGGTTGGCGATCTCGTCCCCGTACAGCCCGAAGGCGGCGACGCCGAGGAAGCGATCGGTCGCCCCGTCGACGACGATCTTGATCAGGCCCTGCGTTTCGCCGGCCTCCTTGGCGCGCGCGATGCGGCGCATGGCGCGGGTCGCGACGCGGACGTCGTAGCCCTGCGCGACCGCCTCCTTCTCGCTCATGCCGACGCGACCCAAGGGTGGGTCGATGAACATCGTGTAGACGGTGTCGCGTTCGGCGATGGTGCGCGGATCGTGACGCCCGCGCAGGGCGTCCAGAACCACTTGCGCGTCGTGGACCGAGGTGTGCGTGAACGCCCCGCGGCCGTTGACGTCCCCCAGCGCGAACACGCCCTCCGCGCTCGTGCGGGCCTGGTCGTCGACCACGATGTAGCCGCGCGCGTCGGTCTCGATCCCGGCCGCGGCCGGGTTCAGGCGGTCGGAGTTCGGGACCCGTCCGACGGCCAGCAGCAGGTGAGACCCGAGCACGTCGCCCTGGCCGGTGCGGACGCGCACGCCGTCCGCGTGCGGCTCCACCGCTTCGCTGGCGGCGTCGGTGCGGATCTCGATTCCTTCCGCCTCCAGCACCTCGCGGGCGGCCTGCGCGACGTCGGCGTCCTCGCGCCCCATCAGCTGCGGACCGGCTTCCAGGACCGTCACCTGGGAGCCCAGGCGCGCGAACGCCTGCGCCATCTCCAGCCCGATGTACGAGCCGCCGGCCACGATCAGGTGGTGGGGCGCCTGGTCGAGCTGCAGCAGCCGGGCGTTGTCCAGCCAGGGGACGTGGTCCAGACCGGGCAGGTCGGGAACCCGTGCGCGTGCGCCGACGTTGATGTGGACGTGGGTGCCCTCGATGCGCCGGTTGCCCACGGCCAGCGTGCGCTCGGCGACGAAGGACGCCCACCCCCGGAGGAACGTGACGCGCGGGTCGGACTCCAGGTAGCGCGTCAGGCCGTCGCGGCTGCCGTGCCGGATGCCGTTCACGCGCTCCATCACGGCGGCGAAGTCCACCTCCACCGGGCCGGTGCGGATCCCGTACTCGGCACCGAGGCGGGCCTGGTGCGCGACCTTGGCCGACGCGATCAGGGTCTTCGTGGGCGTGCAGCCGTCGTTGACGCAGGTGCCGCCGACGTGGCCGCCCTCGAGTACGGCGATCGCGGCGTCCTCGGGCAGACCGGCCAGCAGCGTGCCGGTCGCCTGGCCGGTCCCGACCAGGACGTGGTCGAAGCGTTCGGGCTGGGGTGCGTCGGTCATGGGAAGCTCCCTCCTGCGCGGCTCAGCGGTCGCGAATCTCGGTGTCGGGCCGGAAGGCGGCCCAGGCGAACCAGAGCGTGGCGTCGTGCGGGATGGGCGTCAGGCGGGTGCCCGCCAGCGGCCCGGCGACGGCCAGGCCGGTGACGTCCCAGCGGCTGCCGGTGGCGTCGTCGACGAAGGCGTCCCCGTCGGCTTCGAAGCGCAGTTCGCGACCGTCGACGACGGGGTCGAAGACGCCGGTCGCCCCCACGTCCCTGCCCTGCGCGATGGTGGCCGCGTCCAGGGCGCTGGCGGCGCCGGGCGTCCACAAGGTCACGACCGGCTCGCCGGCGATGAGGTCGTGCACGACGCGTTCCGCCTCGAGGCGCTCGAACGGGTAGGCGACCGGGACGGCTCCGTCGATCGTCACCACGCGCGCCTTGGGTGGGAGGCGCCCGTCCTCCGGCCCCTCGAACAGGAAGGCGGGCGTGTCGACCCGATCGTAGCCGACGTACGGGTTGCGGCCGTACGAGCGCGGGAAGCCGGTATCGCGGCCCAGGACCAGCGCGTCGGGCGTCGCCGCGCGGGCGTCCTCGAACGACAGCATCTGCGCGGCGTACCGCACCAACGAACGTCCGGCCAGCGGACCGACCGCGGCTTCGCCGGTCAGCTGCGACCAGAGGGTCCGGGTGGCCTCGTCGAACATCAGCAGGTTCGAGAAGTACAGCAGCCCCGACACGCCGAAGGTCACGTCCAGCGCCCAGGCCGGGGGCGGGGTGCCCTGCCGGGCCCGCCAGGCGTCGGCCAGGTCGTCCGGCAGCGGCGCCAGCCGGGACAGGTCGCCCTCGGCGGCGCGCAGCGCATCGACCGCCGCGTCGTCCAGCGGCACCCGCCGGTCGAACGCCAGACCGCTGTTGCACAGCGGGCAGAAGGTCACGGCGACCGGCGCGCCGGCCAGCGTGTCGTTGACGATCTCGTGCCAGGTGAGGATCTGCAGCGGGTAGATCCGTGCCTCGTCCCCGACGCGCACGAGCAGCACCGGTTCGGCGTCGTCGACCCAGGCCCCGGCCTCGTCCTGCGTCACGAAGGAGGGGTCGGGGCTGGCGGGCGCGACGCCGGTCAGGCCGCGGAAGCCGAGCGCAGGGATCCCCTGCGGTGGCGGGCCGCCGGACAGGATGGCGTCGATCGGGATGACGGCCGGCTCGGCGGGCACGCGCAGGTCGGCCAGGCGGCCGGGCGACACCGCCAGGGCGGGGCTGGCGACCAGCAGCAGCACGGTGGCGATCAGGGCGAGGGGCATACCTCGAGGCTAGAGCGGGCGAGGGTCCGCTCACCGTCAAGCGTCCGACGCGCACCCCACCGATCGGGCCCCCGGCCGACGCGACCTCAGTGGGGCAAGCGATCGCGCAGCAGCCCGTACGCCGCCGTCCCGGCCCAGGCCGAGGCGAAGACGATCGTGAACGGCCACAGCCCCGCCCCGATCAGCGCGGCGATCGGCCCGGGGCAGGCGCCGGCCAGCGCCCAACCGAGACCGAACAGCGTCCCACCGAAGGCGAACCGGCGCCACTCCCGGTCGGGTCGGCGGGGGTAGACCGGGCCGCCGTCGGGTCCGGTGAGGCCCACGCGCCGCGCAAGCCAGACGGTCACCGCCGCGACCGCCAGCGCCCCGCCGATGGTGCCGAACATGTGGAACGCGTCGAAGCGGAACATCTCCTGGATGCGGTACCAGGAGGCGACCTCGCTCTTGATCAGCACGAACCCGAAGTAGGTACCGATGGCCAGGTGGCGCAGCGCCTGGCCCAGCGAGGGAGCCTCTCCCTCGGCCGGACGGGCGGCGCGCCGCGCTCCGGTCAGCCCAGCAGCCATGGCAGGATCCCGTAGGTCGCGAGGAGGCCGCCGGCGAAGAAGCCCAGCACGGCGATCAGCGAGCCGCGGCGCCCCTCGGCCAGGCCCATCACGGCGTGCCCGGAGGTGCAGCCGCCTGCCCAGCGGGCTCCGAAGCCGACCAGGAAGCCGCCACCGATCATCATCGCCAGGCCCGCGGGGGTGCTCAAGCCGGCCAGCGAGAAGATCGCGCGCGGCGCCAACTCGCCGTCGGGCGCCAGGCCCAGGGCGGTCAGGTCGCGCGCGGTCGCATCGGCCACCTGCAGCGGCCGCGGGTCGGCCAGCAGCACGCCGGCGATCATCCCGCCCGCCACGACGCCGGCGGTCATGATCAGGTTCCAGGCGCCCTGTCCGCGCCAGTCGTAGCGGAAGAACGGGGCGGGCACGCGCGTCGCGGCGCAGAGGTGCCGGTAGGCCGAGGACATGCCGAAGCGCCGCCGTCCGGCCAGCAGCAGCATCGGTACGACCAGGCCGATCGCAGGACCGGCGATCCACCACGGCCAGGGGGAACGGATGAGGTCGAGGAGGTCCGACATGGGGCCGAGGTGTACCAGCGCCCATGGCGCCGACCCCGTCGTCTCGCTCACGATTCGTGGGTACGGGGACGGCGACGGACGATCCCTTCCCGTATCCTCGAGGTACGAGGAGTTTTGCTGCCTCCTCGACGGAGGAGGCTCGTCATGGATCGACCCCACGCCGCGGACCGGGCCGACGGTCCCGAACCGCTCTTCGACGTCCTGACCGACGACGGCCTCGACGGCTTCGCCGAGCTGCGCAACGACGCGCCGATCGTGCCGTTCGGGCTGCACTTCGGCGAGGAGACGTTCCGCTCGGTCGACCTGCCGCTGAGCGAGCTGTTCGCGCGGCTGCTCTCCGGCGGCCCGCACCCGACCACCAGCCAACCTTCGCCCGCCGCCTACGCCGAGGCCTACCGGGCCGCGAGGCGACCACTGCTGGTCGTGACCGTCTCGAGCGCCCTGTCGGGCAGCTTCAACGCCGCCGACCAGGGCCGCGCGCAGGCGCCCGACGTGGACGTGACGCTGCACGATTCGGGCACGATCTCGGCCGCCCAGGCGTTCCAGGTGCACGCCGCGATGACGGCGCGTGCGCTGGGCCACGGGATCGAGACGGCGCTGGAGTGGATGCGCCGGGTGCACGAGCAGACCGACTTCTTCTTCACCCTCGACAGCCTCGTCTACCTGCGGCGCGGCGGGCGCATCGGCCGGGTGCAAGCGACGCTGGGCTCGATGCTGGACCTCAAGCCGATCGTGACGGTGGACAAGTCGACCGGCGCCTACGTCACGGCCGACCGGGCGCGCACCTGGCGCAAGGCGATCGCGGCGATGGCCAAGCAGGTCGTCGACCGCTTCGGCCCCGACGAGCCGGTGCGGATCGGCCTGGTGCGGGGCGAGGAGCCGGACGAGGCGCAGGCGGTCCTGGCCCGCGTCGAGGAGCAGCGCCGCGTCGCCTGGAGCGCGATCGCCCCGGTGGGGGCCGCGCTGGCGATCCACGTGGGCCCCAAGGCGGTCGCGATGGCGGTCGCGCCGGGGGCGTGGCCGTGGGAGGACGGGTCGGCCTAGGACCGTCTGTCCGGGACGGACGAGGCCGGTCGGCGGCGCCGCTGCAGCGCGGCGGCCGGCACCGCCCGTCGCGCCATCACGGCGGCGAAGAGCGCCATGCCGGCCAGCGTCGCCATCGCGGCCACGACCAGCGCGGGCCGGGTCCAGTCGGCGCCGGTCATGCGCCAGAACGGGTCGGCCACCATGCGCGTCGCCAGGCCGCCGTGGAAGAGCACGAACGCCGCGGCCTCCAGCCGCGGCGTGCGCAGTCCGCCCGGCCGGGGCATGAGCCAGAAGGCGACGCCCATGACGAACGACAGGAAGAAGCCCAGCACCCCGGCGTGCGCGTGGACGACGCGGAAGATGCCGGTCCAGCCGGGCTGGACCGTGATCGCGACGCCGACCGCCCCGGTGAGGACCAGGTAGACCAGCGACGCGCGCACGAAGGCGACCTGGGCGCCGCTCATCGCTGCAGGCCGAGGATCAGGGCGAGGACCCAGAGCAGGCCGACGATCGTTTCGGCGATGCCGACGCGGACGGCGGGCACGGCGGGCGCATCGCGGCGGAGGGTCCAGAGGGAGCGCGCGGCGATCGCGACGGCCACGGCGAACGGCAGCGCTCCGAGCCAGCCGGCGGCCCAGCCGGCCGCTGCACCCAGGGGCAGCGTCAGCGCCGCCAGACGTGGCGGGGCGAGTCGTGCGGGGCGTCCACGGGCCAGCCGCAGCCGCGCCCGCACGTTGTGGATCGACACGATCACCCGCAAGCCCAGCCAGCCCCAGGCGCTCCAGGCGAGGGCCGGTGGAGCACCCCCCGCGAGGGCGATCGCGGGCGCAAGGGCGGCCAGCGCCAGCGCGCCGGTCGTCTGGGCCAGGCCGGTCTTGCCCTTGAGCGCGCGGTCGGCCGCGAACTGGACCCCGGCCGGGACGAGGGCGAGGAGGATCGGGGCCCACCAGGCGGCGATCGGGCCGCCGGCCGGCCACAACCCCGCGAGGAGCGCGGCCACGGCCAAGGCGGTCACGGCCGCGGCCGCGCCGAGCAGCGCCAGGCGCCCCGCGACGGTGGTGCGGGGGTAGCGGCGGCCGCGGCGCAGGTCGGCCAGCGCCAGGGCCGCGGGCTGCTGCGCGACGATCGCGGCCGCGCCGGCCAGGGCGAGGGCGACGCCGGCCGGGCTGGGCGCCAGCGCCAGGCCGAGGATCACGGGCTCGGCGTAGAGCCCGTAGACCCCGTGCTCCTGGGGGCGCAGCAGCGGCGCGATGGGCACGGCTCGGCGGCCCGCGGACGGCGGAGCAGGGGCGAACTCGGACATCGCCCTCCATGTTCTACGCGCTGGCGTAGGCCCGGCAGGGACGATCGTCCCCCGGGGCTCGGTGCAGCCCCACCCCCGGTTCTCGACCGGCCAGGTCACGTAAGATCCAGGACCAGGCGCGGCGGTCGCCCGTTCCGTCCCCCTCCCCGACGCGCCCCCGGAGGTCCCCGATGCCCGAGTTCGAGACGCTGCAGGTCCACGCCGGCTACGAGACGCCCGAACCGACGACCAAGTCCCGCGCGGTCCCGATCTACCAGACGACGGCGTTCTCCTTCGACGACGCCGACCACGCCGCCCGGCTGTTCGGGCTGCAGGAGTTCGGCAACATCTACAGCCGCATCATGAACCCGACCAACGACGTGCTCGAGAAGCGCCTCGCGGCGCTCGAGGGCGGCGCCATGGCGGTCGCGGTCGCCAGCGGACACGCGGCCGAGTTCATCGCCATCACCACCCTCGCCCAGGCCGGCGACAACATCGTCGCCAGCCCGCACCTCTACGGCGGCACGCGCAACATGTTCAACGTGACCCTCCCCCGGCTGGGGATCGAGGTGCGCTTCACCGGGCCCGAGGTGACGCCCGACCAGGTGACCGCGCTGATCGACGAGAACACCCGCGGCCTCTTCCTGGAGACGATCCCGAACCCGTCGCTCAAGCTGGTGGACATGGACGCCCTCGCGGCCACGGCGCACGAGCACGGCGTCGCCGTCCTGGTCGACAACACCGCCGGCATGGGCGGCTACCTGTTCCG
>CAZJGU010000019.1:0-7016 GCA_964545455.1 uncultured bacterium
GGCGTGCGACCTCGAGGCCGTCGAGAACGGGCAGCATGAGATCGAGCACGACGAGGTCGGGGTTCAGCTCGCGGAACTTGCTCAGGCCCGTCACGCCGTCGTAGCTGACGACGGTGTCGTACGCCTCGGCCTGAAGCTCGAGGTCGATGAACTTCGCGATCTCCTTCTCGTCCTCGACGATCAGGACCAGCGGTTTGCGCTCCATGCGAAGAGCATGGCACACGTCTTCATGAGAGCCCTGTGCCGACGCCCGGGCTCAGCTCAGCAGGACGGTCTCCTGAACGATGAGTCCGGCGTCGAGGATCTCCTGCGCCCAGGCCTTGGCGCCGTGCAGCGAGTGGTCGCGCCAGTTGCCGCAGCGCTCGGGCGAGCAGCCCGGGATCTCGCCCTCGTGCGCCGCCACCGCCGCGAGCGCCGCACGGCTGGCGGCCAGCATCCTCTCGGCCTCCGGCTCGCCCAGGACCACCAGGTAGAAGCCGGTGCGGCAGCCCATCGGGCTGGCGTCGACCAGCTCGACCGGCTCGGGGTCGAGTTCGTCGCGCAGGTAGCCGGCCAGCAGGTGTTCGATCGTATGGAGCGGCGCGGTCGCGATCTCGCCCTTGTTGGGCTGGACCAGCCGCAGGTCCCACTTGGTGACGACGTCGCCGCGCGGTCCCTCGGAACTGCCGGCGAAGCGGACGTAGGGCGCGCGGACGCGGGTGTGGTCGAGGTCGAACGAGGCGACACGGGTGCGAGCAGGCATGGTTCGATGGTACCAGCCGATCCGGCGCCCGCCGCGGCGCCGTGCGATAGGCTGGCAGGCGGCCGACCGGCCGCAGCGGGCGGCCGGTACCTATCTTGCGAGCACCACCGAGGTGAGACGTGACCCGACGCCTGGCGATCTTCATCGACGGCAGCAACCTCTACAACGGCATGCGCGAGAACCTGTCGAACACCCGCGTGAACCTGGGCGAGCTGATCGAGCAGCTCCGCGCCGACCGCTACCTGATCCGCTGCTACTACTACAACGCACCGCTGACGGAGGACTACGACGAGGACCTGCGCGACGGCCAGGCCCGCTTCTTCGAGAGCCTGCGCCGCATCCCCTACGTGACGGTCCGGCTGGGGCGACTGCACCGCCGCAGCGACGGCTCGCTGGTCGAGAAGGGCATCGACGTCTCGATCGCGGTCGAGGCACTCTCGCTGGCCTTCGCCGACGCCTACGACGAGGCGGTGATCGTCTCGGGCGACGGAGACTACGTCGAGCTGGTCGAGGCGATCAAGCGCCGCGGCAAGCAGGTCGAGGTGGCCATGTTCCGCAACCAGTCGGCGGGCGTGCTGATGGAGTACGCCGACGTGTTCCGGCCGCTGGACGAGCTGCGCTGGGACCGCATCCTGTTCTGAGCCCGCACCCCGTCAGCTGCCGTCGCCGGGGGGCGATCCTCGCTGCTGTGCCCGGACCGGCGCCAGCGGCGCCAGCACCGGACCGAGGCCCGTGGCGTCGTCGATGAACAGCTGCAGGTGCGGGAAGGGGATCTCGATGCCGGCGGCGTCGAGCGCCTCCTTGCAGGCCTCGGTCAGCTGCGCGACGATGCGCGGCTGACCGGCGATCGTCTCGGCCGGGATCCACACCAGCGCCAGCAGGTCGACCGAGCTGGCCCCCAGGCCGCTCACGACCACGACCGGATCGAAGCCCTCGCCGCGCAGCAGCTCGGGGTGGGCCTCCAGCACCGGCAGCAGCGCCGCCCGCGCGGCGGGCACCGACTCCTTGTAGGCGATCCCCAGCTCGATCCGCAGCCGCAGCGGACCGCCCCCCGACAGGTTGACGATCTGCCCGGCCGCCACCTGGGCGTTGGGGATGATGGTGTGGACGTTGTCGCGGTCGACGATCAGCGTGGTGCGCAGCCGGATCGCCTCGACCCGGCCGCCCTTTCCGCCGACGTCGACCCAGTCGCCGATCCGGAACGGTCGCTCGATCAGGAGCGTGATGCCGGCGATGAAGTTCGACAGCGTCTCCTGGGCGGCGAAGCCGACGGCGATGCCGACCACGCCCAGCGCGGTGATGGCCGCCAGGACGTTGACACCGAACTGGTCCATCACCGTCACGAAGCCGACCGCCGCGACGGTCACGGCCAGGACGTTCCGCAGCAGCTGCCGGAGCGAGCGGTCCAGCCCGACCCGGTCGACCGCCGCCATCAGCAGCCGGTTGCCGGTCCACCAGGCCAGGTAGAAGAGGAAGGCGAAGACCGCGGCCACCGCCGCGCGCCCCAGCAGCGGCTGCGCGACGCCGAACTGACCGAGCACCGCCAGCGCGGCCAGGATCAGCACGAACGATCGCAGCGCCAGCACCAGCGGGCCGCGCGCGTCCCGCGCGAAGCGGGTCCGCCGCAGGGTCCAGTCGAGGCCGCGCCGCGCCACGGCGTAGGCGATCCAGGCCAGCGCCAGCACCAGCGCCGAGACGATCAGCCGCACGGTCAGGGCGGGCACGTCGATCGCCGGCCCGCCGTCGCCGCCGACCAGCGAGATCGCCTCGCCCAGGCTGCGCAGCAGCTCGCTCCAGACGGTCCGCAGGAAGTCGATCACGACGCCTCCGGCGCGGGCCAGTCGGCCCCGCGCTCGCGCACCAGCTCGGCCAGGCCGGCCTCGTCGACGACGCGCACGCCGTACGATGCCGCCCTGTCGACCTTGCTGCCGGGATCGTCGCCGGCCACGACCAGGTCGGTCCTACGGCTGACCGAGGAGGTGACCCGAGCGCCCAGCGCCTCGAGCGCCCCCTTGACCTCGTCCCGCGGCCGCGACAGCGCCCCGGTGAGGACGACGGTCAGCCCGTCCAGCGCGTCGCCCGCGCCCTCCTCCTCGAGCTCGCGCGGCCACACGCCACGGCGCCGCAGCTCGGCCAGCGTCGAACGCATCGCCTCCCGGTCCAGCGCCTCGCGCACCAGCCGGGCGGTGACCTCGCCGATGTCGGGCACGGCGGCCAGCCGGTCCCGGTCCGCCTCCAGCAGCGCGTCCATGCTGCGGAAGCGGCGGGCCAGCGCGGTCGCGGTGCGCGGCCCGACCTGCGGCAGTCCCAGGCCCACCAGGAAGCGGTCCAGCGGCGGCGTGCGCGAGGCGTCCAGCTGCGCGACCAGGTTGCGGGCCGAGGTGGCGCCCCAACCGTCCAGCGCCGCCAGCGCCGCCTCGTCCAGGTCGTAGAGCTCGGGCAGCGAGGCGATCAGACCGGCGTCCAGGAACTGCTGCAGGCTGCGCTCGCCCAGGCCGTCGATGTCCAGCGCCCGGCGGCTGGCCCAGTGGCCCAGCCGCTCCAGTCGCTGCGCGGGGCAGTCCGGATCGACGCAGCGCAGGTTGGCGCCGTCCTCGACCAGCTTCGAGTCGCAGGCGGGGCAGCGCGTGGGGGTCGGCCACGGGGTCGCGTCCGCCGGTCGCTCGTCCCGGATCACCCGCAGGATCTCGGGGATGATCCCACCGGACTTGTGCAGCACGACCGTGTCGCCCACGCGCAGGTCCAGGTCGTGCACGAAGCCGGGGTTGTGCAGCGTGGCACGGGCCACCTCGGTACCCTCCAGCATGCGCGGCTCGAGCTCGGCGACGGGGGTGATCTTGCCGGTCCGACCGACCTGGACCGTGATGCCGCGCAGCACGGTGCGGACCTCCTCGGCGGGGAACTTCCAGGCGATCGCCCAGCGCGGGGCGCGACTGGTCTCCCCCAGCTCGCGCTGGAGCCCCAGGTCGTCGACCTTGAGCACCACCCCGTCGGCGTCGTAGGGAAGCTCGGCGCGGGCCTCGGTCCAGGCGCGGATCACGTCGCGCGCCTCGTCCATGCCGCGCACCCGGGCGCGGCGGTCGTTGACGCGGAAGCCGTGCGCCTCGAGCCAGCGCAGCAGCTCGTCCTGGCCGCCGACGCCCAGCGCCTCGGGGCGCCCCACGCCGTAGCAGAAGAGCTGCAGGTTGCGCTCGGCCGCCACCTCGGGGTCCAGCTGCCGGACGGTGCCGGCAGCGGCGTTGCGGGGGTTGCGGAAGGGCGCCTCGCCCGCCTCCTCGCGCGCCTCGTTGATGCGGGCGAACTCCTGCTTGGGAAGGTAGATCTCGCCGCGCACCTCCAGCTCGGCCGGGGCGTCGTCCAGCGATTCGGGCAGGCCCTCGATGGCGCGCACGTTGGGGGTGATCTCCTCGCCCTCGGCGCCGTTGCCGCGCGTGGCGGCCCAGGCGAGGTGCCCGTCCTCGTAGCGCAGGTTGAGCGACAGGCCGTCGATCTTGAGCTCGGCCAGGTAGTCGATCGCCGCGTCCTCCTCGAGCCCGAGGGTGCGGCGGATGCGCGCCTCGAAGGCGTCCAGGTCCTCGTCCTCGAAGGCGTTGTCGAGCGAGAACATCGGCACGCCGTGGCGGACGGTGCGCAGCAGGGCGGACGGGCCCGCACCGACCTGCGCGGTGGGCGAGTCGGCGACGCGCAGCTCCGGGTGCGCCTCCTCGAGGGCGCGGAGCTCCCGGACCAGCCCGTCGTAGGCGGCGTCGGTCAGTTCGGGATCGTCCAGGACGAAGTAGCGGTGGTTCGCCTCGCGGATGCGCTCGCGCAGCTCGTTCGCGCGGGCCGCCGGGTCGGCACCGCCGGCCGAGGCGCTCGCGTCCGGGGGGCGTGACTCGTCGCTCATCCCGGGGAGTATAGCGGCGGCCCGCCCCGCCCCTCGCGCTGCTATACTCCAGGCGGGAACCATCCCCACACCGTCTAGTTCCCCGTACGGAGGATCCACGCATGCGCAGATTCATCGTCTTGGTCGCTGCTCTCGCCCTCGGTTTCGCGAGCGCGCAGGACTACGTGTTCGGCATCGTCTTCGATGCCGGCGGCAAGTTCGACGGCTCGTTCAACGAAGGGACCTGGCGCGGCCTGGTGCGCGGCATCGACGCGCTCGAGGCGGAGGAAGGCCTCGAGATCGACCTGCTCGAGTTCGAGGGCACGCCAGAGACCTCGGCGCAGGGCCTGCGCAGCATCTCCGAGCAGGGCGCCGATCTGATCGTCGCCCCCGGCTTCTCGCAGTCGTCGTCGATCGACGCCGTCGCGCAGGAGTTCCCCTTCACCAACTACGTCAACATCGACGGCGTGGTCGAGCAGCCCAACGTCCGTAGCGTGCTCTTCAAGGAGCACGAGGGCAGCTTCCTGGTCGGCTACCTGGCCGGCCTGATGACCCGCACCGGCGTGGTCGGCTTCGTCGGCGGGATGGACATCCCGTTGATCCGCAACTTCGACTCCGGCTACCAGCAGGGCGTCCTCTCGGCCTGCCCCGACTGCGAGATCATCAGCAACTACGTCGGCACCACGCCGGCCGCCTGGAACGACCCGGCGCGCGCCAAGGAGCTCGCGACCGCCCAGCGCGCCCAGGGCGCCGACATCGTCTACGCCGCCGCCGGTGCGTCCGGCAACGGCGTCATCGACTTCGTCACCGAGCAGATGTGCTTCGAGCCGTCGGGCGACGTGCGCGACACTCCGCTGCGCGACGTGCCGGTCTCCGACGCCTACGCCGCCGCCTGCGGCGAGAACGCCGAGCCGCTCTTCTTCATCGGCGTCGACAGCAACCAGAACTTCCGCGGCGACACCGACGGCGATCCCGCGACCCTGAACCACGGCCTGTCCAGCATGCTCAAGCGCGTGGACGTGGCGGCCGAGGTGGCGGCCTACGACGTCGTGAACGACGAGTTCACGGCCGGCATCCAGGTCCTCGGCCTGGCCGAGGAGGGCGTCGACTGGGCGCTCGACGAGTTCAACTCGCCCCTCATCCCGCAGTCGGTCGTCGACCAGCTGAACGGCATCCGCCAGGCGGTCATCGACGGCGACATCGTCGTCCAGCCGTACGAGTGATCCACGGCTGACCCGGCGCCCCGCGCGCCGTGCACGAGGACGGGCCCCGCGACGCTGCGGGGCCCGTCCTCGTGCTACGATCCTCGTTCGCAGGGCGGACCATCCGATCGCGGGAGCCTCGGCTTCCGAGGAAAGTCCGGGCACCGTAGGGCAGGGTGCCAGCTAACGGCTGGGCGCGTAAGGCGACGGCACGTGCAACAGAGAGCAGACCGCCGCGCCCCGCGGCGCGGTAAGGGTGAAACGGTGCGGTAAGAGCGCACCAGTGCCCTCGGTAACGGGGGCAGCTAGGTAAACCCCACCCGGTGCAAGGTCCGATAGGGAGAGAGGGCTCGCCCGGCCCGCCAACATCTCCGGGTCGACCGCTCGAGGCGTGCGGCGACGCACGTCCCAGATAGATGATCGGACCCGTCCCTTCGGGGACGGCGACAGAACCCGGCTTACCGGTCCGACCTGCAGGCGTGGGCGAGCTTCGGCTCGCCCGCGTTCGTCGGGGCCCGCGGCGACCGGCGCAACGGGTGCTACGCTCTTCGACCGGTGTCCGCGCCCTCGTCCCCTCGACCCTCGCGCCGTACGACGCGGCGCTCGGCGGTGCTGGCCGGGCTGGTCCTGGCGGTGTTCATGTCCGCCATCGAGGGAACCATCGTCGCGACCGCCATGCCGGACATCGCCGCCTCGCTGGGCGGCTTCTCGCTCTACGCCTGGGTCTTCGCTGGCTACCTGCTGATGCAGGCGGTCACCACCCCGCTGTTCGGCAAGGCCGCCGACCTGATCGGCCGCAAGCCGATCTTCGTCGCCGGCGTGAGCGTCTTCCTGATCGCCTCCGTCGCCTGCGGTCTGGCGCCCTCGATGCCGTGGCTGATCGCCTTCCGCCTGCTGCAAGGGATCGGGGCGGGCGCGGTCCAACCGGTGACCGCCACCTTGGCCGGCGACCTCTACGCCTTCCACGAACGTGCCCGGGTGCAGGGCTGGCTGTCGAGCGTCTGGGGCGTCTCGGCCCTGGCCGGACCGCTGGCCGGCGGGCTGATCGTGGCGCGCTTCGACTGGGCCTGGATCTTCTGGGCCAACGTGCCGTTCGGGATCGTCGCGATCGCGCTCATCACGCGCTTCCTGCACGAGGAGGTGGAGCGCCGCTCGCGCAGCATCGACCTCCTCGGCGTCGTGACCTTCACCGTGGCGACGGCCGCGG
>CAZJGU010000019.1:7026-35095 GCA_964545455.1 uncultured bacterium
GTGCTGGCCACCCAGCTCGCGACGCTGCCGCCGCTGGCCTCGGTTGGCCTGGCGGCGCTGTCCGCGGCGGCCTTCGCGGCGTTCCTGGCGCACGAGCGCCGGGCGGCCGAGCCGTTGATCCCGCCCTCGCTCTGGAGCGATCCGCTGGTGCGCTGGGCCAACCTGGCGACGCTGGGCGCGGGGGCGGTGATGATCGCCATCGCGACCTACCTGCCCGCCTACGCCCAGGGGGTCCTGGGCACCTCGGCGCTGGTCGCGGGCTTCACCCTCACGACGATGTCGATGGGCTGGCCGCTGGCCTCGGTCGCGGCGGGCCAGGTGATGACGCGCGTCGGACCGCACCGCGTGGCGCGCGCGGGCTCGCTGGCGTTGCTGGCCGGCTCGCTGTGCTTCGTGGCGCTCCGGCCCGCCTTCGGACCGGTCTACGCCGCCGGCGCGTCGGCGCTGGTGGGGGTCGGCATGGGCCTGCTGTCGACGACCTTCATCGTAGCGATCCAGACGCGCGTGGACTGGGCGCGACGGGGGGCGGCGACCGCGACCAACCTGCTGATGCGGTTCCTCGGCAACGCGCTGGGCGCGGCGCTGCTGGGCGGGATCGTGAACGCGTCGCTGCTGGCCTGGCTGCGGGCCGAGGGACTGGCCGGGACGGTGCCCCTGGACGACGTCGCGCGGCTGCTGGACGGGACGCTGGCCAGCGGCGAGCTGGACGTGGGGCGCATCCGGGGCGGGCTGCGCATCGCGATCGACCGGGCCTTCCTCGCGATGGCCGTCGCGGCGGCGGGGACGGTCGTGCTGGCCTTCCGCATTCCGCGCCTGGACCCGCCGCAGCGCGACGAGCAGCCCACGAAGCGGTGACCTTCGTCCCTGGCCCGGCCGTGCCGGTCGGGTCAGGCTGGGGCGAACGTCCCGGTCCCGCGGCCCTGCCGCGTACGGAGGTCCCGATGGAAGCCGTCGCCCCGTCCCCGTCCGATAGCGATGCACGCGTTCGCGCCGAGGCCCGGCGCGTGCTGCTCGACCCCAACCTGAGCTACCGCCAGCGCGTGCAGCAGTTGGCCATGGTCGCCGAGAACGCCGTGCCGATGCCGGAGGTGTCGGACGGCTGCCGCCGTGCCCTCGAGGAACGCGTGGTCTGCGACATGTACGAGGGGAACGCCCCGTACCGGCCGCGCTACCTGCTGCCCGACTACGCCAAGGCGTTGCGCGAGGGCTCGGCCTACCTGGAGCTGCCCGCACCGCAGGACCTGAACGAAGCGCTCTGGTTCCTGGCCTCGATGTACGCCAACGTGCCGTCGATCACCGGCTACCCGGTCTACCTGGGCGACCTCGACACGCTGCTGGCGCCGTACGTCGAGGGCTGGGACGAGGACGCCATCGTGGCGGCCCTGCGCCCGTTCTGGCGAGCGCTGGACCGGATGCTGCCGGACGCCTTCGTGCACGCCAACCTGGGTCCGTCCGATTCGCCGACGCTGCGGGCGATCCTGCGCCTCGAGCGCGAGCTGCAGCAGGTCGTCCCCAACCTGACCCTGAAGGTGCAGCGCGGCGTGACCCCGAACGATCTGCTGGTCGACGCCGTCCGCACGGTGGTCGCCTGCGCCCAGCCGCACTTCGTGCAGCAGGAGATGATGGTCGCCGACCACGGCGAGGGCTACGCCGCGGTGAGCTGCTACAACTCGCTCAAGATCGGCGGCGGTTCGCACACGCTGGTACGGCTGAACCTGGCCGAGGCGGTCGCCCGCCACGACGGGTCGACCGAGGCGTTCTTCGCCCAGGCCCTGCCCCGCTACGTCGCCTGGACGGCCGAGCTGATGGAGGCCCGCATCCGCCACCTGGTCGAGCACGCCGGCTGGTTCGAGCACGCCTGGCTGGCGCAGGAGGGCCTGGCGTCGCTGGACCGCTTCTCGGCGATGTTCGGGGTCTTCGGCCTCGCCGAGGCGGTCGACACGCTCATGGAGCGCGAGGGGCGGGACGGTCGCTACGGCCACGACCAGACCGCCAACGACCTCGCCTACCGCCTCACCCGCGCGGTGGCGGACCAGGTCGCGGACCGCCCGATGCCGTACTGCGACGGCTTCGGCGGACGCGCGATGATGCACGCGCAGTCGGGGATCGACACGGACGTCGGCGTCACCGCCGGCACGCGCATCCCGATCGGCCAGGAGCCGCCGCTGTTCGAGCACCTTCGCGCGGTCGCGCCGCACCACGCGCTGTTCGCGTCCGGCGTGAGCGACATCGTGCACCTCGAGGAGACGGTCGAGCGGAACCCCGAAGCGGTCGTCGACGTGATCCGTGGCGCCTTCGAGCTGGGCATGCGCGAGTTCACCTTCAACGTCGCCTCCAACGACTTCATCCGCATCACCGGCTACCTGGTGCGCAAGAGCGACCTGGCCAGGATCGAGCACGGCGCCCGCCACGGCAGCACCTTCCTGGGCGCCGGCAACGAGGCGCAGGCCCACTGCTCGACGCGCGCGACGAAGCGGGTGATCGCCGCCGAGCGACGCGGCGCCCCCTGATCCGGCCGTGACCGTCGCGGCCTCGTCCCCGCCGACCGGCATGACGTCGGGCCTGCTGCCGTTCTCGCTGGTCGACGGTCCGGGGGCGCGCTTCGTGGCGTTCCTGCAGGGCTGCGGCTTCGACTGTCCGGCCTGCCACAACCCCTACACCATCGGGGTGTGCGACGACTGCGGCGCCTGCCTGGACGCCTGCGACGCCCGCGCGCTGAGCGTGCGCGACGGTCACGTCAGCTGGAACCCCGACCGCTGCCTGGGCTGCGACGCTTGCGTGCAAGCGTGCCCGATCGACGCGACGCCGAAGACCCGTCGCTGGACGCCGGCCACGCTGGTCGAACAGGTCCGCGCCGCGATGCCGTTCGTGTCGGGCGTGACGGTGTCGGGCGGCGAGGCGACGCGCCAGGCCGCCTTCGTGGCGGCCTTCTTCGGCGCTCTGGCCGACGATCCGGAGCTGGGGCGCTTGACGCGCTTCGTGGACAGCAACGGCGACGCGGACCTCGCCACCTGGCGGGCGCTGGCGCCGCGGATGGACGCCGCCATGATCGACCTCAAGGCGTTCGACGACGACGTGCACCGCGCCCTGACCGGACGTCCCGTGGCGCGGGTGCGGGCCTCGATCGCCTGGCTGGCGGAGCAGGCGCTGCTGCACGAGGTGCGGATGCTGCTGGTCCCCGGCAAGAACGACGACGATCGGCTGCTGGACCGCACGGCCGCCTGGCTGGCGCGGGTCGCTCCGGCGGTCCCGGTCAAGCTGATCGGCTTCCGTCGGCACGGCGTGCGCGAGGTGGCGCGCGCCTGGCCGGAACCGTCGCGCGAGCGGCTCGAGGCCGCGGCCGCGCGGCTGCGCGCGGGCGGCGTGCGCGAGACCGTGATCGTCTAGCGACGCTCGACGCGGGGGCGTCCCCGATCGCGGCGCGCGACGCGCCTCCCCCCTCCCCGAATCCGCGTGCGGGTCCGACCCGGTTCCCCGGATCGCCCCGCGTCACGCCCGCCCCACCGGCCCTGCGGTGGGGACATCGGGCCATGTCGCGTCGGATTCGACACCATTGTGGGGAATTGTGGGGAGGGGTGGGAATCTTGTGCTAGACTCGGTCATCTTCGGGGAGGAGCCGGGACGGGATGCCCTTTGGCGAGTTCCAGTACGCGGTCGACGACAAGGGGCGCGTCATCGTGCCCCCGGCGTTCCGTGAGTTCGTTGACGACGGCATGGTCGTCACGCGCGGCATGGAGGGCTGCCTCTACGTCTTCCCGCTGGCCGCCTGGCGCCGGATCGAGGCGCGCCTCGAAGAGCTCCCCCTGACCGACGACGACGCGCGCGCCTTCGTGCGCTTCTTCTACTCCGGCGCCGCCAAGGCCAAGCTGGACGGGGCCGGCCGCATCACCCTGCCCACCACCCTGCGCTCGTTCGCCGAGGTCGACGCCGGCAGCGGACCGGTGATCGTCGCCGGGGCGCCCAACCGCCTGGAGATCTGGAACGAGGACCGTTGGCAGGCCGCCCTCTCCGCCGTCCAGAGCCGGCCGTCCGCACCCGGGCTGCTGTCGGAGCTGATCGGATGACCGCCGATCTGCCGCACGTCCCGGTGCTGGCCGACGCCTGCCTGGATGCGCTCCGTCCGCGTCCCGGCGCCTGGATCGTCGACGCCACCTTCGGCGCGGGCGGGCACACCCGCGCGCTGCTGGACGCCGGCGCCACGGTCGTCGCGCTCGATCGCGACCCGGCCGCCCGGGAGCGGGCCGCCGCGATCGCGTCGCCCCGGCTGCGCTTCGCGCAGGGCGACTTCCGCGACCTGGAGACGATCCTGGCGGCGCTGGACGCGCCGCCGGTCGACGGCGTGCTGATGGACCTCGGCGTGTCGTCGATGCAGCTCGACGAGGCCGAGCGCGGTTTCGCCTTCCGCCACGACGGTCCGTTGGACATGCGCATGAGCGCACACGGACGCAGCGCCGCCGACGTGATCGCCGAGGCCGACGAGGCCGACCTGGCCGCGCTGATCTACCGCTACGGCGAGGAGCGCCACAGTCGGCGCATCGCCCGCGCCCTGGTCGCCGCGCGCGAGGAGGCGCCGATCACGACCACCGGCCGCCTGGCCGAGGTCGTGCGCGCCGCCTATCCGGGCGGTCCGCGGCGCGACCACCCCGCCCGTCGCACCTTCCAAGCGCTGCGCATCTACGTCAACGACGAGCTGGGCGCGCTCGAGGAGGGCCTCGAGGCCGCCGCCCGCGTGCTGGCCCCCGACGGGCGCCTGGCGGTGATCGCATACCACAGCCTCGAGGACCGCATCGTCAAGCACTTCCTCAAGGGCTCGCGCCGGCTGGCGCCGCTCACCAAGAAGCCGCTCCTCCCCAGCGAGGACGAGATCCGCGCCAACCCGCGCGCCCGCGCCGCCAAGCTCCGCGTCGCCGAGAAGGTGGCCGGCAGCGCCCCCCTGGACCCGGAGACGACGCCGTGACCCGCCGGGCCGCCCGCGCGATCGCCACCTACCTCGTCCTGCTGCTGGCACTGGCGGCCCTCGGTTCCTGGAACCAGCGCTTGCTGGCGACCGAGCTGGACGCCCTGGACCAGCGCGAAGCGCTGCGCAGGGAGATCGTCGACCTCCGCGCCGCCGCCGCGGCGGTGCAGGGCCCCCTGGCCGTCGCCGCTTGGGCGCAGGAGCGGGGCATGGTCCCCGCCCCGGAGATCGAGCGGGTCGACCACGTTCTGCCCCTGCCCGCCCCGACCGTCCCGCCGCCGCCCGAGACTGGACTGGAGGTGCGCACGGTATGGCGCTGAGACGCGCGGTGGCCCCGGCCCCCGAACTGGAGCTGCGGCTGGCGCGCCGGCCGCTGCTGCTGATCCTGCTGGCGCTGCCGCTGTTGGCCGCGCTGGCCGGCTTCGGCATGCAGCAGCGCGGCGCCCCGGTCTGGCCCACCCCGCCCGTCGTCGCGCCGGAGCGCGGCCGCATCCTCGCGGCCGACGGCACGGTGCTGGCCGAGGGCGACGTGGCCTCGCGACGCTACCCGCAGAACTCGCTGGCGGCCCACGTCGTGGGCTTCTCCGGCGCGGTCCAGCCCGACGGCCGCTACGGCCTCGAAGGCGTCGAGTACACCCTGGACGCACGCCTGCAGGCGGGCCTGGACGCGACACTGACGATCGATCCGATCCTGCAGTCGGCCGCCGAGCGACAGCTGGCCGCCTCGATCGAGGCGCACGGTGCCGAGAACGGCTCGGTCGTGATGCTCGAGGTCGGCAGCGGCCGCATCCTGGCCGCCGCCAGCTACCCCACGTTCGACCCGAACGAGCAGGCGCGCTACGAGCGGTCGGCCATCCAGAACCAGGCGTTCCTGCAGCAGTACGAGCCTGGCTCGGTCATGAAGCCGTTCGTGATCGCGGCGCTGCTGCAGAGCGGCCGCCTCGACCCGAACGAGGTGGTGCCCGCGCCCCCGACGCTGCGGGTCGGCGACAAGACCTTCCGCGACGTCGCCGCCCACCCGGACGAACTGCCGGTGCGCGACGTGCTGCGCTACTCCAGCAACACCGCCATGCTGAACCTGACCGAACGCTTCGAAGCCAGCGAGCTGCACGGCTGGCTGGCCCACTTCGGCTTCGGGCGCTCGCTGCCGCTCCGCTCCGCCTACACCCGCCCGGGCACCCTGAACCCCTGGCAGCAGTGGGTGCCGCAGGACCAGGCCTCGGCCACGATCGGTCAGAGCATCGCGACCACCCCGCTGCAGCTCGCGGCCGCCTACGCGATCCTCGCCAACGACGGCGTCTTCGTGCCCCCCCGGCTGGTCGAGGAGGAGGCCCCCGCCGAGCCCTACCGCGTCCTCTCCAGCGAGGTCGCTCGGACGGTGCGGCAGATGCTGCGCTACACCGTCGAGGAGAGCGGCCTGCGCGTGTCGCGCATCCCGGGCGTCAGCGTCGCCGGAAAGACCGGCACCGCCGACATCTACTCGCCCGAACGGGGCACCTACCCCGACGGCTGGTACTCGCTGACCTTCGCCGGCATGTTCCCGGCCGAGCGCCCACGCACCGTCATGGTCGTGATGCTGCAGAAGCCCGACGAGAACGCCACCAGCACCTACGTCGCAGGTCCCCTGTTCCGCTCCATCGGCAGCGAGGTCGTCGCCCACTGGGGCGTCGCGCCCCAGCCCGACAACCTGGCCGGCACGCCGTCCACCGCGCCGTGAAGGGCCCGCCCGCGCGGGGGTAGCCTGCGAACCGGTCGATGCACGCCTCTCTCTCCCCCACCCACCTGACCGTTCACGAGCTCGCCGACATCGTCGGCGCTCCGGCTCGTGAGCTGACCGGGCGGGTCCTCGGCGCGACGCACCACAGTGGTCGCGTCCGCACCGGCGACGCCTTCTTCGCCCTGCCCGGCGCCGACCACCACGGCATCGAGCACGCCGACGACGCGCTGGCCGCCGGCGCCGTCGTGGTCGTCTCCGACCGACCGCACCCGCGCGGCCTGCGGGTCGACGACCCCGGCTCCGCCCTGCTTCGCCTGGGCCGCTGGGCGCGGGGCCGGCTACGGGCCCCCGTCGTCGGTGTCACCGGATCGGCCGGCAAGACCACCGCGCGCGCGCTGCTGGCCGCGGCGCTGGACGCGCAGGCGTCGGAGGGCAACCTCAACACCCCCCACGCCTTGGCCGGCCAACTGCTGCGCACCTGGTGCGACGACCCCGACCGGCCGCTCATCCTCGAGCTGGGCATCGACCACGTCGGCGAGATGGACCGCCTGACCGACCTCGTGCGACCCGACATCGGCCTGCTGACGCGCATCGCCGCCTCGCACCTGGACGGCCTGGGCGACGAGGCGACGGTGGCGCGCGAGAAGGCGCGCCTGCTGCACGCCTCGCCGCGCGGGCTGGCCGCCGAGGAGGCCTGGCGACGCCTGCCGGACCATCTGGCGGTGCGGATCGTACGCTACGGCCTGGACGCGGACGCCGCCTGGAGCGGCCGCGAGGTCGGCGATCGGTTCGCCCCGGAGCTGCAGGTCGATCGTCCGATCCGGGTCCGCGCCGCCCTTCCCGGCCTGGGACGGGGGCTGGCCGAGAGCGCGCTGGGCGCCCTGGCCACCGCCGAGGCGCTGGGCGTCCCGGCCGACGTCGCGGCCCCCCGCCTGGCCGGCGCGCGCCTGGAGGGCGGGCGCCTGACCCCGCGCCGTGGGGACGGCTTCACCGTCCTGGACGACAGCTACAACGCCAACCCGGCCTCCGCGCGGCACGCGCTGGAGCTGCTCCGCGAGGCCCCGCTCCCGCGCGTCGCGATCCTGGGCGAGATGCTGGAACTGGGGGCCGAGGCCGAGCGGCACCACCGCGAGCTGGGCGAGGCCACGCGCGGCCTCGAGCGCGTGCTCTTCGTCGGCCGTCACGGCGACGCCGTGCGCTCCGGCAACCCCGACGTCGAGATCGTCGACGCCGAACGCGCCGTCGACGTCGTGGCGCGCCTGCCGCGCCGGGGGACGCTGCTGGTCAAAGCCTCGCGCGGCATGCGCTTCGAGCGCCTGGTCGCGGCGCTGATGGAGGACCCGACGTGAGCGCTCCCATGCTGCTGATCGTCTCGCTGGCGGCGGCCTGGCTGGCCACCGGCATGTTCCTATCGCTGGCCCGCACGCGCGGCTGGGGCAAGGCGGTCCGGCGCGACGGCCCCGAGGGCCACCTCGTCAAGGAGGGCACCCCCACCATGGGCGGGGCGGCCTTCCTGACGACCGCGCTGGCCCTGGGCACCGTCAGCTGGGCGGTCGGCGCCTGGCGGCCGCTACCGCTGCCGGGGGATGCCGGTCCCGTGCCGGCCGACCTGACCGGCGCGGCCGGCGCGGCCGTGCTGGCGTTGATCGCGGCCGCCGCGGCGCTGGGGCTGTGGGACGACCTCACCTCGCTGCACCGCAAGCGCCGGGCCGCCGAGGGCGCGGACGCCTCGACCGGCGTGCTGGCCCGCTGGCGCATCCTGGCCCAGGCCGCCATCGGCCTGGCGTTCGCCCTCTGGGCCGTGTCGTCGGGCCGCGAGATGTTCGGCCTCGCCTGGCTGGACGTGCTCGGCTTCGCCTTCGTCGTCGTCGGCACGATCAACGCCGTCAACTTCGCCGACGGGCTCGACGGCCTGGCCGCCGGCCTGGTGGCCGTGGCGCTCACCGCCTTCTGGGGCGACCCGCTGGCGGCCGTGCTGATCGGCGCGCTGCTGGCGTTCCTGTGGTTCAACGCCCACCCCGCCCGGATGTTCATGGGCGGGGTCGGCTCCGAGGCGTTGGGGGCCGCCCTGGCGGGCCTGGCGATCGTGCACGGCGACGTCTGGCGGCTGCCGATCGTGGCGGCGATCCCGCTGCTGGAGGTGCTGTCCGTCATCGCCCAGGTCGCCTTCTTCCGGGCGACCGGCGGGCGTCGCCTGCTGCGGATGAGTCCCCTCCACCACCATTTCGAGCTGATCGGCTGGCCCGAGACGCGCGTCGTCGCCCGCTTCTGGGTCGTCGGCGCGTTGGCGGCCGCCCTGACGGTCGCCTCGAGGGCGTGGTGGTGAGGGTCCTGCTCTACGGCCTGGGGCGGAGCGGCCTGGCCGTCGGGCGGCTGGCCGCCCGGCAGGGCCACGCGGTCACCTGGTTCGACCGACGCCCCGACGGACCGGACCAGGCCGAAGCGACCGCGGCCGGCTGGCCGCGTGCCGACGACGCCGCCCGGAGCGACGCCGAGGTCTGCATCGCCGCGCCGGGCGTCCCGATCGACCACCCCGACCTGGTCGCGCTACGCGCGCGGGGCGTCGAGACCATCGGCGAGGTCGAGTGGGTCCACCGGACCGTCGACGCACCGCTGCTGGGCGTGACCGGCACGGCCGGCAAGGGGACGGTGACCCGCTGGATCCTCCGCTTCCTGCAGGCCGCCGGCCTCGACGCGGCGGCGGGCGGGAACCTCGACCCCGCCCTGGCCGCCGTGGCGGCGCCCGGCCGCTGGCTGGTGAGCGAGATGTCGTCGTTCCAGCTCGAGCGCTGCCCGACCCTGCGGCTGCGCATCGCCGTGGTCACCGTCCTGGGCCGCGACCACCTGGACCGCCACGGCGACGTGGCGACCTACCACGCGGTCAAGCGCCGGCTGATCGAGGCCGCCGCGCCGGAGGGCGTGGCGATCCTCAACGCGGCCGATCCGGTCCAGCGCGCCTGGGCGGAGGACCCCCCTGGACGGACCGCGCTGTACGACGCCCGCGCGACGGCCGACCGCGACGCGGGGGCGCGCGCCTGGATCCGGGGCGACCGCTTCGTCCTCGACGGCGACGACCTGGGTCCGATCACGGCGCTTCGGCCGCCGGGACCGCACCAGCTGGCCAACCTGCTGGCCGCCGCGCTGGCGGCCCGCGAGGTGGGCGTGTCCGCCGCGACGATCGAGGCGGCGATCCCGTCCCTGACGACCGCGCCCGGCCGGCACGAGCTGGTGGCCGAACGCTGCGGCGTACGCTTCGTCGACGACAGCATCGCCACCCGCGAGCTGGCGGTCGCCGCCGCGCTGGAGGCGGCGCGGCCCCCGGTCGCCTGGATCGTCGGCGGCCGCGACAAGGGCGCCGATCCCGAGGCGCTACGGTCGCTGCTACCCGGTCGCGTGGTCCTGACGGTCGGCATCGGCGAGGCCGGCCCGGGCTTCGTCGCGCGCTTCGCCGACCAGGCGCCGGGATCGGTGGTTCCCGACGCCGATGGAGCGACCGCCCTGCGCCAGGCGGTGCGCAGCGCCGCCGAGGCGCTGCGCGAACGCGGCGGCGGCACGGTGCTGCTGGCGCCGCTGGCCGCGTCGTTCGACCAGTTCCGCGACTACGCCGAGCGCGGGCGCGCCTTCCGCGCCGCCGTGGACGAGCTCCTGAAGGAGGCCCCGTGGACCGCCTGCTCCTGATCGCGCAGCTGTGGCTGGGCGCGCTGGGCGTGCTGGGCGTGGCCACCGCGGCCCCCGAGCTGGGGCTGGAGCACGCGGCGCGGGTCCTCGCCGCCCTGGTCGTTACGGTGGTCATCGCCCGCATCCCGGTGCGTCACGTCGTACGGGCCAGCCCGTGGATCTACGTCGGCACGCTGGTGCTGCTGGCCGTGGTGCTGGTGGTCGGCGTCTCCCCCGCCGGGAGCGAGTCGAAGCGCTGGCTGCTGGTCGGCGGCGTCACGGTCCAACCGTCGGAGCTGATGAAGGTCGCGGTGATCGCCTACCTGGCCGCCTTCTTCCACAACCACCTGGGCGACTGGCAGATCTGGCGTCCCATGGTCGTCGTGGGCCTGGCCGCCGGCCTGATCGTGGCGGAGCCGGACGTCAGCACGGCCCTGTTCCTCTTCGCCCTGGCGTTCGCCGTGATGCTGGCCGCGGGAACGACGCTGACGCGCCTGCTGTCGATCTCGACCGCCGCGGCCCTGATCGCGCTGGTGGTCGGCGCGCCCTACCTCAGCCAGTTCGGCTACCTGTCGGAGCGCATCCAGGGCTTCCAGGACCTGTGGGGCGCGCAGGAGGCCACCGAGACCACCAGCTACCAGGCCTACCAGGCCCGCCAGGCGCTGGCCGCCGGCGGCATCGTCGGGATCGGTGCGGGTCGGCCCCTGCGGGTACCGGAGGCCGAGACCGACATGGTCGCCATCTCGATCGGCCGCACCCTGGGCCTGGTGGGCATCGCCGGCCTGATCGTGCTGTACCTGGTGGTCGCGGCCCGGGGCCTCCGGATCGCGGCGGCGCGGGCCGGGCCGGGCGCGCTTCTGGCGGCCGGAGCGACCGCCTACCTGTGCGGACAGGCGGCCCTGAACCTGCTGGTCGCCTCGGGGCTGTTCCCGATCACCGGCGTGCCGCTGCCGTTCGTCAGCTACGGCTTCAACAGCCTCGTCTCGGTCGCCATCGCGTTCGGCCTGCTGCACGCCGCGCACCGCGAGAGCGTCCGGGCGGAGGCGGCGGCGTGAGGCTGCTGCTGGCGGCGGGGGGCACCGGTGGGCACGTCTTCCCCGCCCTGGCGCTCGCCCGCGTCGCACGCGCGGCGGGGCACGAGGCGACGCTGCTCGGCGCTTCCGGCGGGATGGAGCAGCGCCTGGCCCAGGCGGACGGCGTGCCGTTCGTCGGCGTGGCCGCCGGCAAGTGGGACCGCCAGCGGCCCGACCCGCGCCAGGCCTGGCGGGCGGCGCGCGGCCTGAGCGCCGCGATAGCGACGACGCGGCGCCTGCGCCCCGACGTGGTCGTCGGCTTCGGCGGCTTCGCGTCGTTCCCCGGTTGCGTCGCGGCGGTCGTGACCGGCACGCCGCTGCTGCTGCACGAGGGCAACGCCCACCCCGGTCGCGTGACCCGCTGGTTCGCGGCGCGGGCCGCCGCGGTGGCGCTGGCGATGCCCGAGGCCGAGGGTCGCCTGCCCCGGGCGCGTCGCCGGGAGGCCGTCGGCTTCCCGGTGCGCGAACGACGCGTCGCGCGCGCCGACGCCCGCGCTCAGCTGGGCCTGCCGGCGGAGGCTACGGTGACCCTGGCGATGGGCGGCTCGCAGGGGTCGCTGGCGCTGAACCGGCTGCTGCCGGAGCTCTACCGCGACCTCCCCGAGGCGACGCGCGGGACGGTCCTGCACGCCGCCGGCGAACGGTGGCAGGACCCGCTGCGCGACGCTACGCGCGACCTGCCCGACTACCGGACGACGGGGTTCGTCGATGCTACGCTCGCGTGGTCCGCGGCCGACCTGGCCATCGTGCGCTCGGGCGTGTCGACGCTCTCCGAAGCCGCCTTCCACGGGGTGCCGGTGATCACCGTCCCGCTCCCCACCTCGGCCGACGACCACCAGCGCGTCAACGCCCGCGCCGTAGCGGACGCCGGCGGCGGATTCGCGGTCGAGCAGGACGACCCGGCCGGCCTGGCCGACGCCTGGCGCGCGCTGCTCGATCCCGAGCGGCGGCGGGTCGCCGCCGTCGCGATCGCGGCGCGCAGCCCCGAGGGGGCCGCGGAACGACTGCTGGGCCTGGCGCGGGAGCTCGCCGACCCGGCGAAGGACGAGGACCGACCTTGAGCATGCACCTTCACTTCATGGGCATCGGCGGGGTCAGCATGAGCGGCCTCGCCCGCCACTACCGCGCCGCCGGCTTCCGCGTCTCCGGTTGCGACGCCGCGCCCTCGGAGACGACCGACGCGCTGCGCGCGGCCGGGATCGAGGTGCACGTCGGCCACGACCCGGCCCACCTGGACGGCGTCGACGTGCTGGTGACCAGCGCCGCCATCGCCGCCGACGCACCCGAGCGGCTCGAGGCCGAGCACCGCGGCCTGCCGGTGCGGCGGCGCATCGACCTGCTGGCCGAACTGTTCGCGGGCCACCGCGCGATCGGCGTGACCGGCACCCACGGCAAGAGCACCACCAGCGGCATGGCCGCGCACGTGCTGGTCGCCTGCGGCGCCGATCCGTCGGTCCAGCTGGGCGCGACCCTGCCCGCCATCGGGGGCGTGATGCGCTACGGCCGCGGCGACGCCCTGGTCGCCGAGGTGGACGAGTCCGATCCCGGCTTCGCCCAGCTGACCTGCGACGTCGCGGTGGTCACCAACCTCGAGGACGACCACGTCGCCGGCGAGCACGACGAGCGCCGCACCTACCACGCCAGCCTCGACGACCTCGAGGCGGCCGCGCGCCGCTTCGCGGGCCGGGCGCGGCGACTGCTGACCTGCGCCGACTGGCCCGGTCTGGACGCGCTCTTCGTCGACCACCCGCAGCGCCTGAGCTACGGGCAGGCCGAGGACGCCGACTACCGGGTGCGCGACCTGAGGCTGGGCGCCGACGGGAGCACCTTCGTGCTGGTGGGTCCGGACGGGGCAACGGCGCAGGTGCACCTGCGGGTGCCGGGCCGCTACAACGTGCTGAACGCCGCCGCCGCCCTGGCCGCGGCGCACTTGGCAGGGGTCCCGCTGGCGGACGGGGCCCGGGCGATCGCCGACTTCGGCGGGGTCGGCCGCCGCTGGCAGCGCTGGGGCGAGGTCGGCGGCGCGCTGATCATCGACGACTACGCGCACCACCCGACCGAGGTCGCCGCCACGCTGGAGGCCGCCCGCGCCACCGGTCGCCGGGTGCGCGCCGTCCTGCAGCCGCACCGTTGGGTCCGGACCGCGCGCCACTGGCCCGCGCTCGCCGACGCGGCCGCCGCGGCCGACGAGGTGCTGGTGCTCGACGTCTACGCCGCCGGGGAGCGCGCCATCCCCGGCGTCTCGGCCGACCGCATCGTCGAGCGCCTGCGCGCCGCCGGGCACGCCGCCTCGCGCCACGACCTGGTCTCGGCCGAGCGCTACCTGGCCGACACGCTGTGCGACGGCGACCTGGTCGTGACGCTCGGCGCGGGCGACGTCTGGCGCGTGGCCGCCGGCCTGGCGGGGCACGCCCGGGAGACGACGTGAGCGGCGACCGGGCCAGCGTCCGTCCCAGCGGGGCCCGCGTCGCCGTGCGCCCGCTGGCCCAGCTGACCACCCTGCGGGTCGGCGGTCCGGCCGAGGTGTGGGAGGTCGACGACGCCGCCGCCGCGCGCGACGCCACCGCCGAGCCGTTCCGCGCCCTGGGCGCCGGCTCCAACCTGCTGGTCTCCGACGCCGGCGTCGCGGGGCGCGTCGTCAAACTGGGCCGCGGCTACGACGACGTGCGCGCCTTCGGCGATGCGACCGACGTCTGGCTGGGTGCGGCCACGCCGCTCCCCGGCCTGGTGCGGCGGGCGCAGCGTGCCGGCCTGTCCGGTCTGGAGGGCCTGCTGGGCGTGCCGGCGGTGCTGGGCGGCGCGGTCGCGATGAACGCCGGCACCCGCTTCGGCGAGGTGTCGGACACGCTGGTCGAGGTCGAGGTGATGCTGGACGGCACCGTCGAGCGCCTGCCGGCCGAGGCCCTCGACCTGCGCTACCGCCACGCCCGCCTGCCGGAAGGCGCGCTGATCCTGCGCGCCCGCCTGCGCCTGACCACCTCGACCCCGGACCGGGTCGCCGCAGCGATGCGCGCCGTCGACGACGCGCGCAAGGGCCAGCCCAAGGTCAAGTCCGCCGGCTGCGCCTTCAAGAACCCCACCGGCGACAGCGCCGGTCGGCTGATCGACCGGGCCGGGCTGAAGGGCCTGCGGGTGGGCGACGCGATGATCTCGCACGAGCACGGCAACTTCGTCGTCAACCTCGGCCACGCGACCGCCGCCGACGTCGAGGCCCTGCTGGACCTCGTGCAGCAGCGAGTGGACGTGCCCCTCGAACTCGAGTGGCGACGCTGGGGCCGCTGAGCCGGTGCGCGCGGCGCTGCTGGTGGCGATCGTGGTGGTCCTGGCGGCAGTGGGCGCCAGCCGCTTCTGGCCCAAGGTCGAACGGATCGAGGTCGTCGGCACCGTCCACCTCGGCGAGGAGCGGGTGCTGCGCGCCGCCCGCCTGGCGCCCGGCGATCCGCTGCTGTGGATCACCCGCTGGCGCGTCGCCGACCTGCTGCGCGACCCGTGGGTAGCGCGGGCTCGCGTCACGCGCCACTGGCCCGATACGGTCGCCGTGACGGTCTGGGAACGTAGGCCGCACGCGCGCTCGGGCACCGGACCGGATGCGACGGTGTGGGCCCGCGACGGCACGGTGCTGCCCGGCGCGACCGTGGCGGACGCGGCGGATCTGCCCATCGTGACGGGCTGGGGCAGGGACCGCCTGGCCGAGGCGCTGGAGCTCGCCAGCCTTCTGAGGGAGCGCCGGCCGGAGGTGATACAGTACTCGCCGGAAGGCTTCGAGATCGCCCTGTCGGACGCGCGGCTCTTCACCCCCGACGCGGACGTGCTCCGGCGCCACTGGGCGGCCGTGGACAGCCACCGGGGCGGACGACTCGCCGTCTACCCGTGGGGAGTGAGCGCATCGGATGAGTGACGAACGCATCATCGTCGGCCTGGACATCGGCACGACCAAGATCAGCACCGTGATCGGCGAGGTCCCGGGCGACGGGGTGCTGGACATCATCGGCGAGGGCACCGTGCCCAGCGACGGCCTGCGCAAGGGCGTGGTCGTCAACCTCGAGCGAACGATCGAGTCGGTGCGCCAATCGATCGCCGCGGCCGAGCGCGTCGCCGGCGTCCAGGTCGAATCGGCCTGGCTGGGCGTCGCGGGCAGCCACCTCAAGGCGTTCACCAGCCACGGCATGGCCGCCATTCGCCGCGGCCAGGAGGTCACCCGCGCCGACCTCGAACGGACCATCGAGAACGCCCGCGCGGTGCCGATGGAGAGCCACATGGAGGTCCTCCACGTCATCCCGCAGGAGTACGTCGTCGACGGCAACGACGGCATCAAGGACCCGGTCGGCATGTCGGGCGTACGGCTCGAGGTGGACGTCCACGTCGTCGCGGGCGCCCAGGGGCCGCTGGCCAACCTGCGGCGCTGCGCCGAGGACGCCGGCATCGGGGTCGACGGGATGGTCGTGCAGGCGCTCGCCTCCGGCCTGGCCGTGCTGAGCGAGGCCGAGAAGGACGTCACCACGCTGCTGATCGACGTGGGCGGCGGCACCACCGATGTCGGCGTCTTCCGACGCGGGGTGCTGGCCCACTCGGCGGTGATCCCGCTGGGGGGCGACCACGTCACCCAGGACATCAGTCAGCTCCTGCGCATCCCGCCCGACGAGGCGGAACGCGTCAAGCGGCGCCACGGCGTCGCGCAGCCGGAGCTGGCCGACCGCGAGGTCGTGCTCGAGGTCGCCAACCCCGGCTACACCGCCAGCATCTCGACCTTCGAGCTGGCCCAGGTCATCAAGCCGCGCCTGATGGAGATCTTCGACCTCGTCAAGCGCGACGTCGAGCAGAGCATGGGCGCCCTCGAGCTGTCCGCCGGCAACGTCGTGTTGACCGGCGGCGCCAGCTTGATGCCGGGGGTCGAGCAGTTGGCCGCCGACCGCTTCCGCCTCCCCGTCCGTACCGGGGCTCCGCACGGCGTCTCCGGCCTGACCGACGTCGTCTCCGGCCCCGCCCACGCGACCGCCGTCGGGCTGGTCCGCTACGGCATGGCCCACCAGCGCGACCACGCCGCCCCCGTGGCGGGCCGCGCCCGCGCCGCCTCCGGCGGCGGGGTGCTGACCCGCATCCGCGACATCCTCAAGGACTTCTTCTGATCGCCCCGCGACCGTACCCAGCGCGTCGCCGACACCTGGCCTGGAGGCTCCCATGAACCACAGCGACAACGCCGTCATTCGCGTCATCGGCCTCGGAGGCGGCGGGAACAACGCCGTCAACCGCATGATCGAGACCGGCCTCCTCGGTGTCGAGTTCATCGCCGCCAACACCGATGCCCAGGTGCTCGCCACCAGCCTGGCGGACACGCGCATCCAGCTCGGCGACCACCTCACCAAGGGGCTCGGCGCGGGCGCCAACCCCGAGATCGGCGAGCAGGCCGCCCTCGAGGACCGCGATCGCATCGGCGAGGTGCTCCGCGGCAGCGACCTGGTGTTCATCACCGCCGGCATGGGCGGCGGGACCGGCACCGGTGCCGCTCCGGTCGTCGCCGAGGTCGCGCGCGAGCTCGGCGCGCTCACCGTCGCGGTGGTCACCACGCCGTTCAGCTTCGAGGGTCCCAAACGCTCGCGCCAGTCGGACGAGGGCCTGCGCAAGCTCGAGCACAAGGTCGACGCCCTGATCGTGGTCGAGAACCAGCGGCTGCTCTCGGCGCTCGATCGCACCGTCAAGCTCACCGACGCCTTCCGCGTCGCCGATCGCGTGCTCTACCACGGCGTGCGCGGCATCAGCGACGTCATCAACGTGCCCGGCATGATCAACGTCGACTTCGCCGACGTGAAGGCGCTGCTGGCCGGCGCCGGCACCGTGCTGATGGGGATCGGCGCCGGACGCGGCGACAAGGTGGCCGAGGAGGCCGCCACCAGCGCCACCCAGAGCCCGCTGCTGTCGCGCGGCGTCGAGGGGGCGCGCAGCCTGCTGATCAACGTGACCGGATCGGATGAGCTGACGCTCCACGACGCGCACGAGATCGTCGAGAAGATCAGCGAGGCGACCGAGGTCGAGGACGTCAACGTGCTCTTCGGCATCACGTACGACGAGGACGCCGCCGACGAGGTGCGCGTGACCGTCATCGCCGCCGGCTTCGACCAGCCGCAGCAGATGAAGGTGCTGCGCCCGTCGCAGCTGCGCGACACCGCCGCGCAGCGTGCCTACGACCCGGCCAACTACGACATCCCGGCCTTCCTGCGCTACAACCCCGACGCCGACAACTGAGCGCCGGCGCCGCCCGGAGCGGACCCCCGCTCCGGGCGGGATCCCGTCCATGCCCCTCACCGACACCGTCTACCAAGGCGCCATCGTCACCCTCGAGGTCCTCGACGGGCACTGGGAGGTGGTCCGTCACGCCTCCGCCGTCGCGGTGCTGGTGGTGCGTGACGGGCTGGTCCTCGGCGTGCGCCAACGCCGGCCGGCCGTCGACGCCGACACCTGGGAGTTGCCCGCCGGCCTGATCGACGCCGGCGAGACCCCCGACCAGGCCGCCGCGCGCGAGCTGCGCGAGGAGGCCCAGTTGTGCGGCCGGCTCGAGCCGTTGACCCGCGCCTACGTCAGCCCCGGCTTCACCGACGAGGCGGTCCACCTCTTCGTCGCGCACGACGTCCGGCCCTGCCATGGCGTGCCGGACGAGAGCGAGTCGCTGGTGATCGAGTGGCACGATCCCTTAGCCGCCTGGACCGCCATCGCCGAGGGACGCCTGGCGACCAGCGCCGTCACCGCGCTGGGCCTCCGTCACGCCCTGGCCCGCGCCGGCGTCGCGCTGTGAGGACGCGCCCGACCCCGCGATGCAGGTCGTAGACGCCGTCCACCGCCTCCCCACGCGCGGCGCGGTGCTGGCGATCGGCAACTTCGACGGTGTCCACCGCGGCCACCGGGCGCTGCTCCGTCGCATGCGGGCGTGGGCCGACGAGGAGGGCCGACCGGCGGCGATCGTGACCTTCTTCCCGCCCGCCAAGGTGCTGTTCCAGGGGATGAGCTACCTCGCCTCGCACGAGGAGAAGCTGACCCTCCTCGAACCGTTCGCGCCCGACGCGGTCGCGATGGTGCGGTTCGACCGAGACTACGCCCGCACCGACAAGTCGGCGTTCCTGGCGGAGCTGGCCGAGCTGGCGCCGCGCGCGATCGTGGTCGGCGAGGACTTCCGCTTCGGACGCCACCGCGCCGGCGGACTGGACGACCTGCAGCACGTACCGGAGCGGCTCGAGGTGTTCGGCCTCGAGCACGACGGCGGCGCGCCGGTCAGCAGCTCGCGCATCCGCGAGCACCTGCTCGCCGGCGACATCGAGGCGGCCCGCCGCCTGCTGGGCGCCCCCTACCTGGCGATCGGGGAGGTGGTCGAGGGCGACCGCCGCGGTCGCACCATCGGCTTCCCGACGGCGAACCTCGACCTGCCGGTCGACAAGGCCCTGCCGATCGGCGTCTTCGCCGTCCGCGTCGACACGCCGGAGGGACGCTTCGGCGGCATGGCCAACGTCGGGCCGCGCCCCAGTTTCCCCCATGGCGCCCCGCGGCTCGAGGCGCACCTGTTTGACTTCGACGGCGACCTCTACGGCCAGCGCCTCGCCGTGCGGTTCCTTCAGCGCCTGCGTGGGCAGCGCCGGTTCGACGGCGTCGACGACCTCGTCGCTCAGCTTCGGGCCGATCGGGACGCCGCCCGCGCCGTGCTGGACGCAGGCGCCGCACGGTAGGGTCGCGACCATGTGGATCTACGGACGCAACCCGGTCCTCGAAGCGCTCCGCGACGGTCAGGTCGAGCGGCTCGCCCTCGCCCGCGGCGTCAAGCCCGGCAGCGTCGCCGAGCTGCGCAAGGCGGCCCAGGCGGCCGGCGTACCGATCGACGAGGTGCCGCGCATCGAGCTCGATCAGGCGCTCGGGACCACGTCGCACCAGGGGGTCGCCGCCCAGCTGCCCGAGATCGACTTCGTGCCGGTCGAGGCCGCCTACCGCCGCGCCGAGAGGGCCGGCGAGCGGCTGCTGCTGGTGCTGCTGGACCACGTCCAGGACCCGCGCAACTACGGCGCGATCATCCGCAGCGCGGAGGTGCTGGGGGCGCACGGGGTGGTCACGGAGACCCGTCGCAGCGCCCCCCTCAGCGGGGTGGTGGCCAAGACCGCCGCGGGCGCCGCGAGCCACCTTCCGCTGATCCAGGTGACCAACCTGACCAACCTGATCCGCGACCTCAAGACGCGCGGCGTCTGGATCTACGGCGCCGACGGCGACGGAGCGTCCACCCCCGACCAGGTCGACTGGGACCGTGACGTCGCGCTGATCGTGGGGTCGGAGGGGACCGGCCTGCGCCGGGTCGTCGCCGACGCCTGCGACGAGCTGGTGCGCATCCCCGTCCGCGGCCGCATCGCTTCGCTGAACGCGTCGGTGGCGGCCGGGGTGATGCTCTACGCGATTTCGGCCGGCCGCGAGCGCGCGGCCCGAGGAGGTTGACGTGGCCCGACGACCCAAGCGCTTGAAGAGCGGCTCGCTGCACGAGCTGGTGTTCCTGTCCGATCCGCAGCTGTCGGCCGACGGTGGACGCGCCGTGGCCGTGCGGACTCGCATCGAGACGCCCGAGGAGGGTCCGCCGCGCTACCGGTCGGAGGTCGTCGAGGTGCCCCTCGACGGCGCCCTGGCGGGCGAACCTCGCGTGCTGGCCGGCGGCGAGCGGGACGCCCGGCATCCGCGCCTCTCCCCCGACGGCCGCTTCCTGGCGTTCCTCGCGACCTCGGTCGGCGACGGCACGGCGACCGCGCAGGTGCGACTGCTGGACCTGGAGCGCGGCGGCGAGTCGCGCGCCCTGACCAGCCTGAAGGGCGGCGTCAGCGCCTTCGCCTGGCGTCCCGACGGCGGCGCCCTGGTCGCGATCGGCCGGGACGAGGCGCCGCCCTCCGACCCGGGCGAGGTGGTCGCGCGCGAGGTGACGCGCCTGCACGCCAAGCAGGACGGCGTCCCCGTGCCCGGCCTGCGTCCCGCATCGCCCGCCCGCGCCTTCTTCGTCGACGTCGAGAAGGAACGGGTCCGCGACCTCCCCAGCCCCGAGGACGGTGTCACGGACGCGGTCTGGGGCCGCGACGGCCGGACCGTCTGGCTGCTCGGACCGCGCGACGTGGCCGAGGGCGACGACTGGCGCACCACCCTCTGGAGCCTGTCGCTCACCAAACGAGGCAAGGTGCGGCGTGAGCTCCGGGCCGCCTCCGGGCCGCTGACCGCAGCGGGGGCGTTGAGCCTGACGGCCGACGGTCGCACGGTGGCGTTCCTGGCCCCGTCCGATCCGGACGACTTCGCCTCCCCCACGGGCCTGTGGACCGTCGACGCCGCGGGCGGCGATGCGGCCCTGCGCTCCGATCCGGACGTCGCCGTGGCGCCCTCGGTGGGCGGCGACGCGCGCTACGGCGCCTACCCCAACCGCCCCGTCGGCGTGCCGGGCGGCTGGCTGCTCAACGTCAACCGCGAGGGCGCCTCCGGGCCCGCGGTCCTGCACGACGACGGCCGGATCACGGCGCGCCTCGAGGGGGCGCAGGTCGTCACGTCCTTCGCGCACGCCGGCGGCCGAACGCTCTGCCTGGTCGAGACGCCGCGCACGCCCGGAGCCCTGGTGCTGATCGATCGTGACGGCGCGGTGGCGACGCTGTACGATCCCAACGGCGGCTTCGTGGATCGCTACGCCTTGCCGGCGGCCGAGGGCCCGTTCCACGTCCCCGCCGGCAGCGGCTCGGTGGCGTGGTGGCGGCTGTCGCCCACGACGCCGCGCGACGATCGCGCGATCGTCGTGCAGGTCCACGGCGGACCGCACACCAACGCCGGGTTCGGCTTCTCGTTCGAGCACCAGCTGTTGGCGGCGCGCGGCTACACCGTGGTGTACGCGAACCCGAGGGGATCGAGCAGCTACGGGACCGAGCACGCCGCGACGTTGCTGGGCCGCTACGGCACCATCGACGCGGACGACGTGCTGGCCGTGGTGGACCACGCGGTGGCCGGCCACGCCGACCCGGAAGCGCCGGTGCACCTGACCGGCGGCAGCTACGGCGGTTTCATGACCAACTGGCTGGTCGGGCGAACCGACCGGTTCCGCAGCGCGGTGACGCAACGCTCGATCTGCAACTGGCTGTCGTTCTACGGCACCAGCGACATCGGCTACCGCTTCGCCGAGCACGAGGTCCAGGGCACCCCGTGGGAGGACCTGCACGCCCTCTGGGACCAGAGTCCGCTCAAGCACGTCGCCCAGGTGCGCACCCCGATCCTGATCGTGCACGCCGAGGCCGACCACCGCTGCCCGATCGAGCAGGCCGAGCAGTGGTTCGTGGCGCTCGCGCGGATCGGCGCGGTCGACACCAAGCTGGTGCGCTTCCCGGGCGAGTCGCACGAGCTGTCTCGGTCCGGCCGGCCGGACCGGCGGGTGCGACGCCTCGACGAGATCGTCGGCTGGTTCGAGGGGCACGCCTGAGCGGCCCTCGCCGCGTCCGTGTCGCCGGATCAGCTCACGACGGTGGCGCGGACGCGGCGGCTGCCGCCGCGGTCGCGTAGCTCCGCAAGGGCGATCCCCTGCCAGGTCCCCAGCGCCAGGCGCCCGTCCTGAATGGGCAGAGTCAGCGACGCCCCGAACAGCGCCGATCCGACGTGGGCGGGCATGTCGTCCGGTCCCTCGAGGGTGTGCTCGAACGGCGGCCAGCCGTCCGGCACCGCGTCGCGCAGCCAGCGGTCCAGGTCGCGACGCACGGCGGGCGAAGCGTTCTCGGTGAGCAGCAAGCCGGCGGACGTGTGCTTCAGGAACAGGTGGACGAGGCCGGTGGCGACGCCGCCCAGGTCCACGGCGGTCACGATCTCGTCGGTGACCAGGTGGACGCCACGCGGCCGGGCACGCAGCACGATCTCGGAAGCGTGGAGAGGCATGCCTGGACCCTAGCGCGACGCAAGGGCGCGGACCAGGGCACGGCGGCCGACCGCCTCGACCTCGTCCTCGCCGTGGCGGACCGCCCAGGCGACCGTCGAGACGGCGTCCAGGGCGATCAGGGCGGTCATCCAGGCCGCGTCCGGATCGGCCGGACCGCCCCGAGCGTGGTAACCGCCCAGGAAGGCGGCACGCAGGTGCGGCCGCTCGGACCACGCCGCGCGCGCCAGGCCGCGGTCGGCCCTCAGGCGGTAGGCGTCCTGCAGCGGCAGCGGCTCGTGACCGAAGGGACGGGCCCGGTGCAGGCGCGCCAGCCAGCGGCCGGCCGCCTCGTGGACGGCGGACACGTGCGGATGGTCGGGGGGCAGGTCGGTCGTTCCCGGCCGCGCCCCGAGCAGCAGCGTGCCGCGCACGTCGTCGCTCGCCAGCACCCGGGGCGTCCCGCCCAGCCGCTCGGCGGCGAGGTGGCGGGAGGCGTCGCGCACGAGGGCGACCGTCTCGGTCGCCCGGGGGTCACGGCGCCCTTGCACGTGTGCTAGGCTACCCACTTGGGCGGCGCGGCCGAGATCGTCTCTCTCGGATCCGGTCGGGTCGCACGCGCATTTGAAAGGGGTTCAGCTATGGCTGTCACCACCGACATGAAGCAGGAGATCGTCTCCAAGTACGGCAAGGACGGCTCCGACACCGGCTCGACGCGCGTGCAGATCGCGCTCCTGACCGCGCGCATCAACGAGCTGTCCGAGCACCTCAAGGTCAACAAGAAGGACCACCACGGCCGTCGCGGCCTGCTGGTCATGGTCGGCAAGCGCAAGCGCCTGCTGAGCTACCTCGAGAAGACCGACTTCGACGGCTACAAGGCGCTGATCGCCGATCTCGGCCTCCGTCGCTGAGCACGTGACGCCGGGCCTACCCTCCGCACCCCGGAACGGTCGCCCGTCGGCTGGCGTCCGCGGCGAGACGGCACCCCGCCGTCTCGCCGCTTCGCTAGCGAACCCCGTCCACGTTCGTCCCGCTTCGTGCAGCGCCCTATCTTGATCCCCGGCCGATCGATCGGCCGGACCCCGGTACGTCCGGCGAAGGAGTCCAGGTGAACATCCCGCAAGGCAAACGCTACGTCACCGAGCTCGGCGGTCGCGAGCTGGTCATCGAGACCGGCAAGTACGCCAAGCAGGTGTCGGGCAGCGTCACCGTCCGCTACGGCGACAGCATGGTCCTGGTGACCGCGCAGATGCAGGACGACCCGAAGCCGATCCCCTTCCTGCCCCTCACGGTCGACTACGAGGAGAAGCACTACGCGATCGGCAAGATCCCCGGCTCGTTCCTGCGCCGCGAGGGTCGGCCGGGCGCCCAGGCGACGCTGAACGCGCGCATCACCGACCGTCAGATCCGGCCGCTGTTCCCCAAGCAGCTGCGCAACGAGACGCAGGTGATCATCACCGTGCTGTCGGCCGACCAGAAGAACGATCCGGCGCCGCTGGGCGCGATCGGGGCGTCGGCCGCGCTGATGCTGAGCGACATCCCCTGGAACGGTCCGACCGCCTGCCAGCACGTCGCCTACGTGGACGGCGAGTACGTCATCGCTCCCACCTTCCAGCAGATGCAGGAGAGCCAGCTGGAGCTGACCGTCGCCGCCAGCGAGGACGCGGTGCTGATGGTCGAAGCGTCCGCCAACGAGCTGCCCGAGTCGGTCATGGTCGGCGCGATCGAGTTCGCGCAGCAGGAGCTCGCGCCGGTCATCGCGACCCTGAAGCGCATGCGCGAGGAACTGGGCCAGCCCAAGAAGTCGTTCGTCCCGGCGATGGAGCTGGCCGAGGACGACGTCGAGCTAGTGACCCGCAAGGCCGAGGAGGCCGGGCTGGCCCGGGTGCTGCGCACCCCCGGCAAGCACGAGCGCTCGGCGGCGGTGAAGGCCGTGCGTGACGGCATCCTGGACGAACTGGTGCCCGACCCGGAGGCCGACGGCGCGGCCGAGCGGCGTGACCAGCTCAAGGCCGCCTTCGGCAAGGCCGAAGCGAAGGTCATGCGCCGCATGGTGCTGGACGAGAAGGTCCGTACCGACGGCCGCCGTCCCGACGAGATCCGTCCGATCTGGATCGAGACCGGCGTGCTGCCGATGGCGCACGGCTCGGCGGTGTTCACCCGCGGCGAGACGCAGGTGCTGTCGGTCTCGACCCTCGGAACCGGCCGCGACAACCGGCTGGTGGACGACCTGAGCCTCGACGACACCGAAGAGTTCATGCTGCACTACAACTTCCCGCCCTACTCCACGGGCGAGGTCAAGCGGCTCTTCGGCACCTCGCGGCGCGAGCAGGGCCACGGCAACCTGGCCCGCCGCGCGCTGGCGCGCCAGGTTCCCTCGACCGACGAGTTCCCCTACGTCATCCGCGCGGTCGGCGAGACGCTGGAGTCCAACGGGTCGTCCTCGATGGCGACCGTCTGCGCGACCAGCCTGTCGCTGATGGACGCCGGCGTGCCGATCAAGGCGCCGGTGGCGGGCATCGCGATGGGTCTCGTGATGGAAGGGGACCGGCACGAGATCCTCAGCGACATCCTCGGCAGCGAGGACGCGCTGGGCGACATGGACTTCAAGGTCACCGGCACCGAGAAGGGCGTCACCGCCCTGCAGATGGACATCAAGGTCACCGGCATCGACGCCGCGGTGATGAACGCCGCGCTGGAACAGGCGCGGCTGGGCCGGCTGCACATCCTGGGCCTGATGAAGGAGGCCCTGCCCGCTCCGCGCGCCGAGCTGAACCCGCGCGCGCCGCGGATCGAGACGGTCCAGATCCCCAGCGACAAGATCGGCACGGTCATCGGCCCGGGCGGCAAGCAGATCCGCGAGCTCGAGGCGCTGGGCGCCAAGATCGAGATCGAGGAGGACGGTCGGGTCCGCATCTACACCGACGACGGCGCCGTCGCGGCCGAGGTGCGCAAGCAGATCGAGCAGCTGACCGAGGTCCCCGAGGTCGGCAAGGTCTACCAGGGCAAGGTCGCCAAGATCGTCGACTTCGGTGCCTTCGTGACGCTCTTCCCCGGCACCGACGGCCTGCTGCACATCAGCCAGCTGGCCGAGGGCCGCGTCGAGAACGTCAGCGACGTGCTGTCCGAGGGCGACGCGATCGAGGTCAAGATCAACACCATCGACGATCGCGGCAAGATCGACCTGGTCCGGCCCGAGCTCGAGGGCAAGGTCGCTCCGCGCGCCCCGCGTCGCGGCCCCCCGCGCCGGGACGACCGCGGCGGCCGAGGCGGCGGCGGCGGTGGCCGCGGACCGCGCAACCGCTGACCCGATGCACCGTACCGGGGCCCGGATCCAACCGGGCCCCGTGCCCGATCCCGATCCTCCCCACGGACGAGGGACGGGCGTAGAAAAGGAACGCATGGCACGCAAGAAGGACAAGAAGCTTCGCATCATCCCGTTCGGCGGGATGGGCGAGATCGGCAAGAACATGTTCGCCTTCGAGTACGGGGACGAGATCCTCATGATCGACGGCGGCCTCGCCTTCCCCGACGCCGACATGCTCGGCGTCGACATCCTGGTCCCCAAGATCGACTGGCTGATCGAGAACGCTGGACGCGTCAAGGGCTGGGTCCTGACCCACGGCCACGAGGACCACATCGGCGGCCTGCCCTACATGCTGAAGCAGCTGCCGCGCAAGATCCCGATGTACGGCGCCAAGCTCACGCTGGGCCTGCTGCGCGGCAAGTTCGACGAGTTCAAGCTGCGCGAGAGCGACGTCGACCTGCGCGAGATCACGCCCGACGACCGGGTCAAGATCAGCGACTTCTTCACCGTCGACTTCTTCCGCATGACCCACTCGATCCCCGACAACAGCGGCCTGATCATCCACACGCCGCTGGGCCGGGTGGTCCACAGCGGCGACTTCAAGCTGGACTACCACCCCGCCGACGGCAAGACCAGCCACCTCGCGAAGATCGCAACGGCCGGCGCCGAGGGCGTTCTGCTGCTGCTGTCGGACTCGACCAACGGCGAGCGCCCCGGCTTCACGCCAAGCGAGCGCGACGTCATGATGGCCGTCGACGACCTGGTGGCAAAGGCGCCCGGCCGGGTCATCGTGACGACCTTCTCGAGCCATGTCCACCGGCTCCAGAACTTCGTCCGCGTCGCCGAGAAGTACGACCGCCGCGTGGCCGTCGAGGGCCGCTCGATGATCAAGAACACCAAGATCGCGCAGGACCTCGGCTACCTCGAGACCAAGCGTCCGCTGCTCTCGATGGACCAGCTGAACGAGCTGCAGGACGACAAGATCATGGTCCTCGCGACCGGCAGCCAGGGGCAGCCGATGGCGGCGCTGTCGCGCCTCGCCTCCGGCACGCACCGCAAGCTGAGCCTGCAGAAGAACGACACGATCATCATGTCCTCCAACCCGATCCCGGGCAACGAGGAAGCGGTCAACCGCGTCATCAACCAGCTCTACGATCGCGGCGTCCAAGTGCTCTACCCGCCGAAGTACAAGGTGCACGCCTCGGGCCACGGCAGCCAGGAGGAGCTCAAGCTGATCCTCGACCTGGCGCGCCCCAAGTTCTTCATCCCCTGGCACGGCGAGCCGCGTCACCAGATCAACCACGCCTTGCTGGCGGAGAGCATGCCGCGCGCGCCGAAGAAGACGGTCATCCCGCACAACGGCGACATCCTCGAGCTGACCGCCGACGACCTCAAGGTGGTCGGTCAGATCGAGGGCGGCGTGGTCTACATCGACTCGATGGGCCGCAGCACCGACGAGATCGGCGAGCCGGTCATCCGCGACCGGCAGACGCTCTCCAACGAGGGCGTGATCGTGATCATGGCGCTGGCCGGCAAGAAGCCGACCTGCGAGGTGATCGTGCGGGGCGTGGCCGGCGCGGACGATGCGGTCAAGAAGGAGATCGAGCGCATCACCACCGAGGCGCTCGGTCGCGGCAAGCGCGAGAAGAAGCGCCTGAACGACATCCGCGACGACATCTTCTACCCGGTGCGCCGCTACATGCGGAAGGCGACCGGGCGCAACCCGCTGATCGTCCCGACCGTCATCGAGTCGTAGCCGCACCCCCGCTCGCACACCGTTTCGGAGCGGCCCACGGGCCGCTCCGTTCACGTCACGGCTGGGCGTCCTCGCCCTGGGCCCAGGCGGCCACCAGGCGCAGCTCCTCGAGCTGCGAGGCGCGTGCTTCGGGGATCAGGTCCCCCTCGTGCAGCAGCGCATGCGCGGGCCGGGCCTGGGCGTCCCAGCCCTCGACCGCGACGTGCGCCCCGTCGCGCCAGAGCGCTGTCGCGCGGTCGATCGGGACGGCGTAGAGCGCGTCCACCTCGTTCGGGTCCAGGCGGTAGCTGGTCAGCGGACCGTCCAACCGCGCGACCAGGATCTCCTGGTGCTCGCGGTCGATCGCGTCCGGGTAGGTCCGCTCGGACCGGAGCGTGCCGAGGTGTCGGACGTCGACGACGTCCACCGGGCGGCCGATCTCCTCCTCGGCCTCGCGTAGGGCGGACGGCCAGCGCTCCCCGGCGCGCAGGTGCCCGCCGACGGTGACGTCCAGCTTGCCGGGCGCGAGGTCCTTGTAGGGCGACCTGCGCTGGACCAGCAAACGACCCTCGCCGTCCACGATCCAGACGTGCACCGCCGCGTGCCAGTGGCCGTCGCGGTGCACCTCGTGGCGGGGCTTGACGGCGCCGGTCGGACGCCCTTCGGCGTCGAGGACGTCGAACGGCTCGTCGGGGTCCTGACCCTGGCGGGTCGGGGCGGCGGGGGGACGGGGGATGCGCTCGT
>CAZJGU010000020.1:0-34867 GCA_964545455.1 uncultured bacterium
TCAGCTAGCGTTGCGAGCTGATCTTTTGTTTTCTTATTCGCTACCCAAATGGCGAGGATCACGATGCCTCCAGTCTACGGCTGCGAGACGACGTCGGTCGCCTCGCAGCCCGGCGCGTCGATCAAGCGCGCGCCACGCCTAGGACACGAACGTCAATCGTCGTCGTCATCGTCGTCGTCATCGTCTTCGTCATCGTCGTCATCCCAGTCGTCGTCATCGTCGTCGTCGTGCTCATCGTCATCGTCCCAGTCGTCGTCATCGTCGTCGTAGCGGTCGTCGTCGTACCGATCATCGTCGTCGTACCGATCATCGTCGTCGTAGCGATCGTCTTCGTCGGACCGATCGTCGCGATCGTCGTCCCTGTCGTCGTCACGATCGCCGTCGCGGCCGTCCCGATCGTCGTCCCGCGAGGGATCGTCGTCGAACTCCACCTCGAGATCGATCGGGAGCGGATCCATGCCGACGCCCCCGCGGACCGACCAGGCCCCGTCCCTCAGCGAGATGAACAGGATCTCGCCGTCCACCAGAGCGACCAGGTCGGTGGCGACGCCGAACCAGTCGTCGTGGATCTCCACGTCGAGATCGTCGTCGTCGGCGAAGTAGGCGTAGCCGACCGGAACGTCGTCGTCGAGCGTGCGGACGTTCCCGTCGTCGATCACCCGAAGGGGGGCCTGAGCGAACGCGAGGGCGGGGGCGAGGGCGGTTCCGACAATGGTCAGCAGGACGAGGAGCGGGCGGGCGGGGCGGATGGAGCGTGCCTGGAACACGGTGGTGCCTCCTTCGCCTCGGAGGATCGCGCGCGGACCTTAAGCCACGCTTAACGCGGGCCCGACGTGTCCCTTGCCTCGGGACGACGACGGGTGTAGGCTCGCGCGAGCCTTTAATCCGGTCCCGTGAGGCCGGAAAGGAGCGAACGTGCGTCCCGACTCGCCGAGCCCGGCACGGATGGAACCGATCCCGATGCGCCGCCCGACGCCCCCGCGTCCGGGCGGCGCATCTTCGTCGTCGACCGTGCCGTGGACGGCCCGCCGGGCCACGCCCTCCAGGCCGCGAAGGAGGACGCCATGACCGAACCCCGACCCGCCGACGTCCAGGACGCGCTACGGCGCACCAGCTGGAGCTTCTCCCCGCGGATGATCCCCGTGGGGGTGCAGATGCTCTTCGTCGCCTTCGGCGCGCTGGTGCTGGTGCCGATCCTGACGGGCCTCGACCCCAACGTCGCGCTGTTCACCGCCGGCGCCGGCACCCTCGTGTTCCAGGCGGTGACCGGGGGCAAGGTGCCGGTCTTCCTCGCCTCGTCGTTCGCCTTCATCGCACCGATCCAGGTCGGCGTGCAGCGTTGGGGCGTCGCTGCGACGCTGTCCGGCCTGGTCGCGGCCGGGGTGCTGTACATGCTGCTCTCGCTGCTCATCCGCGCCCGTGGGATCGAGGCGTTCGAGCGCATCCTGCCCCCCGTCGTCACCGGGCCGGTGATCATGGTCATCGGTCTGTCGCTGGCGCCGGTCGCGATCGACATGGCCACCAACGTCGGCGGCGCCTACGACGGGAGCGCCGTCGCGGTCGCGATGATCGCGCTGGTGGCGACCACCGTCACGGCCCTGCTGGGTCGCGGCCTGCTGCGGCTGACCCCGATCCTGGTCGGCATCGCGGCCGGCTACGTCGCGGCGGTCCCGTTCGGTTTCGTGGACCTCTCCCCCATCGGTGCGGCGCCCTGGTTGGCCGTCCCCTCGTTCACCTTCCCGACGTTCCACCTGCCCGCCATCCTGTTCATCCTGCCGGTCGCCATCGCACCGGCGATCGAGCACTTCGGCGACGTGCTGGCCGTCCGCAGCATCACCGGCAAGGACTACCTGGCCGACCCGGGCGTGGACCGCACCATGCTGGGCGACGGGCTCGCGACCAGCCTGGCCGGCTTCCTCGGCGGACCGCCCAACACGACGTACTCCGAGGTGTCGGGCGCCGTCGCGCTGACCAAGGCGTTCAACCCGGCGGTGATGACCATCGCGGCGATCGCGGCGATCGTGCTGGCCTTCGTCGGCAAGCTGGGCGCGTTCCTCCAGACGATCCCGGGCCCGGCGATGGGCGGGATCCTGGTGCTGCTCTTCGGTGGCATCGTGGTCGTCGGCATGAACACGCTGGTGCGGGCGGGGCTTGACCTCGCGACGCCGCGCAACCTGGTGATCGTCTCGGTGATCCTGGTCTTCGGCGTCGGCGGGATGCTGTTCTCCTTCGGCGAGTTCCGGCTCGAGGGGATCGGCCTGGCCGGCGTGGCGGGCGTGCTGCTGAACTGGATCCTGCCGGTCGACCCGGACGGCCGCTGATGACGCGGGTCAAGGCCACGCTGCTGGACGCCAAGGAACTGGAGCGGGCGCTGACCCGCATCGCGCACGAGATCGTCGAGAGCGCCAAGGGGGCCGAGGGGCTGGCGCTGGTCGGCATCCACACCCGCGGCGTCCCGATCGCCGAGCGCCTGGCGGACCGCATCGCGTCCTTCGAGGGCGTCCGCCCGCCGGTCGGCAAGCTGGACATCACCCTCTACCGCGACGACCTGACCGAGATCGCGCTACAGCCGGTCGTGCGCCGGACCGAGGTCGACTTCGACATCGGCGGGATGCGGCTGGTGCTGTGCGACGACGTGCTCTACACCGGCCGGACCGCCCGCGCGGCCTTGGACGCGCTGGTCGACATGGGGCGTCCCGCCGTCATCCAGTACGCCGTGCTGGTCGACCGCGGCCACCGCGAGCTGCCGATCCGCGCCGACTTCGTGGGCAAGAACGTGCCGACGCGGCGCGACGAGGTGGTCAAGGTGCGCCTGGTCGAGACCGACGGCGAGGACGTCGTGCAGCTCGGCGAGCTGGACGAGGGCACGCCGTGAGCTCGGAGCTGCGCCACCTGATCGACGCCTCCGACGTCACGCGCGAGCAGGTCGAAGCGATCCTGGCCACGACCGACGTGATGGCGCAGGTCCTCGAGCGACCGGTCAAGCGCGTCCCCGCCCTGCAGGGCTTCACGGTCGCGACGCTGTTCTTCGAGGATTCGACCCGGACCCGCCTGAGCTTCGAGCGGGCCGCCCGGGCGCAGTCCGCCGACGTGATGACCTTCGCGCGCGGCGGCACCTCGCTCAGCAAGGGCGAGTCGTTGCGCGACACGGTCGAGACCCTCGACGCCCTGCAGGTCGACGCCTACGTCGTCCGGCACCCCGCCGCCGGCGCGCCGCGGCAGATCGCGGGCTGGACCCGCGCGGCGGTCGTCAACGCCGGCGACGGGCGGCGGTCCCACCCGACCCAGGCGCTGCTGGACGCCTACGCCTACCGGCAGGCGACCGGTCGGTCGTTCGAGGAGACGCGCCTGACCATCGTCGGCGACGTCGCCCACTCGCGCGTCGCCCGTAGCGACGCCGCCCTCTGGAGCCTGCTGGGCGCCGAGGTGGTTCTGTGCGGACCGCCGACGCTGCTGCCGCCCGACCTGGCGGCGCTGCCCGGCGTGCGGCTGGAGACCCGCCTGGAGGCCGCACTGGAGGGGGCGCACGCCGTGATGGCCCTGCGCCTGCAGCACGAACGCATGGCCGCCGCCGGCCGGATCCACTCGGCCGCCGCCTACGCCGCCCGCTACCAGGTCGACGCGACGCGCCTGGCGCTGGCGCACCCCGACGCCGTCGTGATGCACCCGGGACCGATCAACCGCGACGTCGAGATCGCCAGCGAGGTGGCCGACGGGCCGCGCTCGCTGATCCGCGCGCAGGTCGCGGCCGGGGTGCCGGTCCGCATGGCCGTGCTCTACCACCTGCTGGTCGGAAAGGACCGCCGATGACCCCTGACTCCCCCGCCCCCCGCGTCCTCATCCGTGGCGCACGGCACGTGACCTCCGCCGGCGACGCCGGTCCCCACGACCTGGTCCTGGCCGGCGGCGTGATCGAGGGCGCGACGCCGCAGGATCCCGTCGACCTCGAGATCGACGCGACCGGCCTGGTGCTCACCCCCGCCTTCATCGACCCGCATGTGCACCTGCGCGAGCCCGGCTTCGAGGTCAAGGAGGACTTGGCCAGCGGCCTGGCGGCCGCCGCGGCCGGCGGCTTCGGCACGGTCGTATCGATGGCCAACACCGACCCGGTCATCGACGAGCCGGGGCTGGTCCGCGCCCTGATCGACAAGGCCGGCGAGGTGGGTGGCGCCCGCCTGCGTCCGGCCGCCGCGCTGTCGATGGGCCTGCGCGGCGAGCGCCTGACGGACGCGCCCGCGCTGGCCGAGGCGGGCGCCGTCATGCTCACCGACGACGGCATCCCGGTCGCCGACGGCGAAGTCATGCGCCGCGCCTGCGAATGGGCACGCGACCTGGGCCTGGTGGTGCAGACCCACTCCGAGGATCCCGGCCTGCGCCGCGACGGGGTCATGAACGAGGGGGCCGTCAGCGAGCGCCTGGGCCTGCCCGGCAACCCGACCGCGGCCGAGGCGGCGATGGTCTACCGCGACTGCGAGATCGCCCGCCTGACCGGGGCGCGCGTCCACATCGCGCACGTCACCTGCCGGGCGGCGCTGGAGGTCGTCGCGTTCTTCAAGGAGCGCGGCGCGCCCGTCACCTGCGAGGTCACGCCCCAGCACCTGACCCTCACCGACGAGGCGCTGGCCGGCTTCGACCCGGTCTACAAGGTCGCCCCGCCGCTCCGAACCGCGGACGACGTCGAAGCCCTGCGCGCGGGCGTCGCGAGCGGCCTGGTGGACTGCATCGGTACCGACCACGCCCCGCACACCCGGGCCGAGAAGCAGCGCGACCTGCTGAGCGCACCGTTCGGGATCGCCAACATCGAGGTCGCCTTCCCGGTCCTGTACCGGGCGCTGGTCGAGAGCGGCACGATCGACCTGCCCGCGCTGCTGGCGCTGTTGCAGGACGGCCCCGCCCGGGTGATGGGCTGGCCGACCCCGACGCTGGCCGAGGGCGCCCCGGCCGACGTGGTGCTGCTGGACCTGGCGACGGAACGGACCGTCGACCCCGCGCTCTTCCGCTCCAAGGCCAAGTTCGGTCCGTGGGACGGCGCGACCTTCCGCGCCTGGCCGGTCCGGACCTGGGTCGCGGGGCGCGAGGCGTTCGTGCGGGACGAGGGCTGAGGCCGTGGCGGGCGTGCGCCCGACGTCAGAGGCGCGCGCCCGCCAGCAGGTCCACCACGTCGTCACCGATGTCGCCGACCTTGGATGCGCCCCAGACCGCGCGCAACCGACCGTCCGCGTCCACCAGGCCGACCGCCTCGGTGTGGATGATCTCGACCCCCGTCCCCGAGTAGCCGACGAAGAACCGTCGCGCCGCCGCAGCGATGTCCTGCGAGCTGCCGCCCAGGCCCACGAAGTCGGGGTGGAAACCCCGCACGTAGTTGGCCAGCACCTCGCCCTCGTCGTGCTCGGGATCGACGGTGATCATCACGACCTGAAGATCACTGGGCTCCCCCAGGGCGACGTAGGTCTGCGCCAGCGAGGCCATCGTGAGCGGGCAGACGTCGGGGCAGTTCACGAAGCCGAAGAACACCAGCGTCCAGTCGGCACGCCCGGCGAGGTCGCCGAAGCGCACGCGCTCGCCGCTGGCGGCGACCGTCAGCTCCAGGTCCGCAGCGTCCTGGGGGTTCTCCAGCACCGTCGCCGAGCGTTCCGGCGGCGGCGCCGCGAGGCGGCCGGCCAGGTAGGCGCCGGCGCCGGCGGCGACCAACAGGACCACGGTGAGCACGGTGCGGACCAGGCGATGCATGGCGCAGAGCATAGCCGCCGCGGGCGGTCCTCACGCGCCGTTCGCGCGACGCAGCGGGCGTCGTGACGCGGGCCTCGCCGACGCTCGCCGAGCTGCGGGACGCCTGGCGTCTCGTCCCGGACGGCGCGCCGTTCGCGACGGCGTCGTCGCTGCTGCAGTTCGTGCGGACCGAGGAGGGGACGGCGGCGGTGCTGAAGCTGGCCCGCTCCTCCGAGGAGGCCCGGGGCGGGCGTGCGCTGGCCGGTTGGAGCGGCGAAGGGCCGGCCCCGGTGCTGCGATCGGACGGCGCGGCGCTGCTGCTGGCCCGCGCGAGCGGGGGCGACCTGGTGGCCCTGCACCGCCGCGGCGAGGTCGACGCCGCGCTCGACCGCATCGCGGACGTCGCCGCCGCCCTGCAAGCCGGGACGGTCCCGGCCGGCACGACCGTCCCCTTGGACCGTTGGTTCGCGACGCTCCAGCGCTTGGCCAGGCACCGCGGCGGCTCGTGGGACGCGGCGTGGTCGCTCGCGGACGGCCTGCTGGCGAGCACCCCGCGCGTGGTCTCGCTGCACGGCGACCTGCACCACGCCAACGTGCTGGACTTCGGGCCGGCCGGCTGGCGCGCGATCGATCCCAAGGCGCTGCGGGGCGATCCCGCCTTCGAGTTCGCGACGACGCTCCTCAACCCCGACCGGGGCGACCCGCGCGTGGACCCGTCGATGCTTCGTCGGCGCGCGGAACGACTCGCGGTTCGAGCCGGACTGGAGGCCGACCGCATCCTGGCCTGGACAGAGGCGTTCACCAGCCTGTCCGCCGCCTGGGCGATCGACGAGGGCGGCGACCCGACGGTCGACCTGGCATGGCGCCGCCGGGTCCGCGCGGCGCGCGCCGGCGATCAGGCCTGAAGTCGCTCCTGCAGCCGGCCCAGCGCGCGCCGGTAGAGCACGGCGACGTCGATCACCTCGGGCGCACCCTCCTCGCCCGCGACGGCGGAGCTTCCGAGCATCGAGGCGCAGAACGGGCAGGCGGCGGCGACGGTCGAGGCGCCGGTGTCGGCCGCCTCGCGCATGCGGGCGTCGGCGACCTTCTCGCGTCCCGGCTCCTCCTCCTTCCAGAACTGCGCGCCGCCGGCGCCGCAGCAGAAGCTCTTCTCGCGGGAACGCGGCATCTCGACCGGCGCTTCGCCCTCGCCGGCCAGCAGGCGACGGGGGGCGTCGTACTCGCCGCCGTGGCGACCGAGGTAGCAGGGGTCGTGGTAGGTGGTGCCCGCACCCAGGTCCAGCGGCGGCAGCCGGCCGGCGCCCACCAGCTCGTCCAACAGCTGGGTGTGGTGGACCACCTGGTAGCGACCTCCGAGTTGCGGGTAGTCGTTCAGCAGCGCGTTGTAGCAGTGCGGACAGGCGGTGACGATGCGCTTCTCGGTTCCGGCGTCCAGCAGGTCGGTCGCCATCGCCTCGTCCAGGACCGCCACGTTCTGCGTCGCCAGCTGGTAGTGGAGGTACTCGTTGCCGGCCCGGCGCGCGGGATCGCCGGTGCAGGTCTCGTTCTTGCCCAGCACGGCGTAGCGCACGCCGGCATGCTCCAGCACCTCGGCCATCGCGCGCGTGGTCCGTTGGGCGCCCGGGTCGTAGGCGCCGGCGCAGCCGACCCAGAAGAGCACCTCGAAGTCGGGGCGCTCCTCGACCGTCGGCACCTGGAGGCCCTCGGCCCAGGCCAGCCGGTCGTCCTGGCTCAGGCCCCAGGGGTTGCCGGTGCGCTCCATGCCGCGGAACGCCTGCTGCAGCTCGGGCGGGAACTCGCCCGCCATCAGCACCCGCTCGCGCCGCATGTCGACGATGTCCAGCATCGGCTCGTTGCCGACCGGGCAGGCGTCGATGCAGGCGCCGCAGGTCGTGCAGGCCCAGATCTGCTCCTCGTCCAGGCCGAAGTCCAGCAGCGGCCTGGCGCTGGCCTGGCCGGCGGCCAGGTCGCCCGCGACGAGGGTCAGCTCGTAGCGCTTGTTGATCTCCAGCGCCGAGGGCGACAGCCGTTTGCCGGTCGCGTGGGCCGGACAGGCGTCGGTGCAGCGGTGGCACTGGATGCAGGCGTAGGCGTCGAGGATCTGGGCGTAGGGGAGGTCCTCGAGGCGTTCGGCGCCGAAGCGCTCGAGCGTTTCGTCGCCAAAATCGATCGGTTCCAGCGTGCCGCTGGACGCCGGCGCGCCGTCGGCGCCCCGTCGCTCGAGCGCGAAGTTGACCGGCGCGGCGATCAGGTGCAGGTGCTTGCTGCGCGGGAAGTAGGGCAGGAACAGCAGGATCAGCCCCAGCGCCCCCCACCAGCCGACGTGCCAGCCGACGATGCGGCCGGGCCCCTCGCCGACCGCCAGGGCCAGCCCGCTGGCCAGCGGCTGCCAGGGATCCAGGTGCCCCTCGGCCGCGAGCAGGAAACCCTCGCCGGTCAGGCGCAGGCCGACGTGCAACAGGATGAAGACCCCGACGATGGCCGAGTCGCGCCGGACGCCGCCCGCCGCCGCCTTCTCGTGCAGCGGCACGTCGGGCGTCAGGGCCGGGTCGCGGGCCACGAAGCGCCGCCACAGCAGCGCCGCGACGCCCACCAGGACCGCGCCGCTGAGGAGGTCGGCCGCCAGGCGGTAGGGCCCCGCCCAGGGCGAGGCGATCCAGGCCGTCCAGGCCGCCGGCAGGAGCCCGTAGGCGGCGTCCAGCAGGTTGACAAGCAGGTAGAAGACGAAGCCGTAGAACACCAGCGCGTGCAGGAACGCGACGCCCGGCCGGTCGCGGAACACGGTGCGCTGCCCGAGGGTCCGCAGCACGGCCGCGCCGATCCGTTCGGGCAGGCGCGAGAGCCGGTCGCTGCCGCCGCGGGCCCCGCGCGCGACCGCGTCGACGACGCGCTCGAAGCCGGCGAAGGCGAACGCCAGCGAGAAGCCGGCGAGGAGGAGGAAGAGGATCTTCTCGGTGACGCTCAGCACGGTCCCGAGCATAGCGCCGGTCGGCCGGGACGGACGCCCGTGTCCTGGGCGTGGCCGAGACCACATCCCGGCCGGCCGGCGCGTGCGTAGCATGGAGGCACCACGGAGAGGAGGTGGTCTAGATCAACGACGAACGAATGACCAGTGGAGGTGCCCGCCGAGGGTAGCCCCAGGTCCGCTTCCGGACCGGCGGCGACGCCCTCAGTCCTGGCGGAACACCGCGCCCCCGAGCCGTTCGGCTCGGGGGCGTTCTCCATGAGCGTCGTCCATGGCGGCCGCCAGGCGCCGCGCCGCGTCGACCAACCGATCGGGCTCGAGCAGCGAGTAGGACAGCCGCAACGTCTCGACCTCGGGATCGTGGGCGAAGAACGGCGCGCCGGGGACGAAGGCGACGCCGTGCTCGACCGCTGCGCGGAGGAGATCGGTGGCGTCCCAGCCGTCCGGCAGCCGCGCCCACAGGAACATGCCGCCCGGTGGCCGTACGAAGCGCACCCGCTCCCGGCCGACCTCGGCCTCGAGGGCGCTGGCGAGCACATCGCGCTGGTCCCGGTAGAACGCCCGCAGGGCGGGCAGGCGCTCCTCCATCGTCCCGCCCCGCAGCAGTTCCAAAGCGACCGCCTGCACGAAGGTGCTGGTGTGCAGGTCGGCCGCCTGCTTGGCCCGCTCGACCATGGACACCATCGCCTCCGGCAGGATCAGCCACGCCAGCCGCAGCCCCGGCGCCAGGGTCTTCGACAGGGTGCCGGCGTGCACCACGCGGTCCGGGGCGAGGTCGAACAGCGTCGGTAGCGGCTCGCCCTCGAAGCGCAGCTCGCGGTAGGGCGCATCCTCGACGACCAGCACGTCGTGACGGTCGGCCGCCTCCAGCAGCGCCTCGCGCCGGGCCAGCGACATCCGGCCGCCGACCGGGTTGTCGAAGTCGGGGATGACGTAGAGGAAGGTCGGGCGCTGCGCCAGCGCGGCCTCCAGACCGTCCGGCGTCATCCCCTCCCGGTCCAGCGGGATCGTCAGGTAGCGCGGCTCGTAGACGTCGAACGCCCGCAGCGCGCCCATGTACGACGGCGCCGCGACCGCGACGGCGTCGCCCGGGTCCAGCAGGACCTTGGCCAGCAGGTCCAGGCCCTGCTGCGAGCCGGAGGTGACGATCACGCGGCTCGCATCGGCGCCGGGTCGCGTCGCCGCGATCCAGTCGCGCAACTCCGCCAGGCCGTCGGTCGGGCCGTACTGCAGGGCGCGCACCCCGTCGCGGGTCAGCGCGCGATCGGTCGCTGCGCGCAGATCGTCGATCGGGAAGAAGTGCGGCGATGGAAGACCACCCGCCAGCGAGAGCACCTCGCTCCGTTGGGTCAGCTTGAGGATCTCGCGGATGGTGGACGAGCGCATCCGCTCCGTGCGGCGGGCGAAGCGCCCCTGCCAGGTCGTCACGCGCGCCGAGCGCGCCGTCCCGCCCAGCGCCAGGCGGCGGGCAGCGCCGCCGCGGCCAGGGCGACCTTGAGCGCGTCACCGGCCAGGAACGGCCACAGGCCCCACGCCAGCGTCGTCGCCAGGTCGGGCGCGAAACGGTCCAGCCAGGCGAGGCCCAGCAGGTAGATGACCGCGCTGCCGAGGACCATCACGGCGGCCGTGCGCAGCGGTCCGCGCGTGAGGCCCCGATCGGCCGCCGCGCCCACCAGCGCGGCCGCGAACGGGAACGCCAGCAGGTAGCCGGCGGTAGGGCCGGCCAGGACCGCCCAACCGGCCGCGCCGCCGGAGAACACCGCCAGGCCCAGGCCCCCCGCGAGCAGGTAGGCGAGGACGGTCGCCACGCCCAGGCTGGCACCGTAGGCGCCGCCGACCAGCAGCACACCGAGGGTCTGCCCCGTGATCGGGACCGGCCCGATCTGGAACCGCACCTGGGCGAGGAGCGCCAGCAGCGCGACGCCGAGGGCGATCTGGAGCGTGGTCCGAAGCGCCTCCCGGCGGATCGGAACGAGGTGGTCGACGAGCGGAACGGCGACCTGCAGCGGGGAACGCGTCGACATACGGGACCTCCAAGGACGAGACGTCGCGCGAGCATAGCAGGCGCTTCGGCTATCCTCCAGCCATGCCCGTGCCCCTCGGCGAGACCCGAGCCAGCGACTGGGTGACGACGGTCAGCACCGTCTTCCCGCACCACGCCAACCCGATCGGAACGCTCTTCGGGGGGCACCTGCTGGAGCTGATGGACGTCAACGCCTCGATCGCCTGCAACCGCTTCTGCCGCCGGATCGCGGTGACCGCCTCGAGCGAGCCGATCGACTTCCGCACGCCGGTGCGGGTGGGCGACATCCTGGAGGTGCGGGGTCGCGTCGCCTGGGTCGGCACGACCAGCATGATCGTGCGCAGCGAGGTGCACTCCGAGCACCCGATCAGCGGCGAGCGGCGCCTGACCACCGTCGGCCACCTCAACTTCGTCGCCGTCGACGACGATGGACGCCCGGCGCCGGTGCCGCGGCTGCGGGTCGAGAGCGAGCTGGAGCGCCGCCACTTCGCCGCGGCGGCCGAGGTACGCGAGGCGATCCTGCGACGCCGTCGCGCGACCTGAACGAGAACGCCGCGGGGCCGGGGCGATGGTAGGCTGGGCGGCGCTACGACGCCGTTCCGGCGCCGTCCTGCGCGCACGCGAGGCGGTCTCGACCGCGCGCTTGGACGGCGTCCCGCGACCCCGACGGAGGACCTCGTGATCCAGCGAAGCGACGACGACCGGCAGCGCGACGAACGCGCGGCCAACGCCATCCGTGCCCTCACCATCGACGCCACCCAGGCGTCGGCCGACGGCCACCCCGGCATGCCGATGGGGGCCGCCCCGATGGGCTGGGCCCTGTACCGGCACGTGATGCGCCACGACCCGGCGGACCCCGGCTGGTGGAACCGCGACCGCTACGTCCAGTCCGCCGGCCACGGCTCGATGCTGCAGTACGCGCTCCTCCACCTGACCGGCTACCCGCTGACCATGGACGACCTGCGTGGCTACCGCCAGTGGGGCAGCCTGACCCCCGGGCACCCCGAGGTCGGACACACCCCCGGGGTCGAGACGACGACCGGCCCGCTGGGCCAGGGCCTCGCGACCGCGGTCGGCATGGCGCTGGCCGAGGCGCACCTGGCGGCGCGCTTCAACCGGCCCGGCTTCGAGCTCGTGGACCACCGAACCTGGGTGATCGCCTCGGACGGCGACCTGATGGAGGGCGTCACCTCGGAGGCCTCGTCGCTGGCCGGACACCTGAAGCTCGGCAAGCTGACCGTCCTCTACGACGACAACCACATCAGCATCGACGGTCCCACCGACATCACCTTCAGCGAGGACGTGCTGCAGCGCTACGAGGCGTACGGCTGGCACGTCCAGCGGGTCGAGGACGGGGCCGATCCGGACGCGATCCTGGCCGCGCTCCGGACCGCCCGCGACGAGCGCGAGCGGCCGTCGCTGATCGCCGTGCGCAGCACCATCGGCTACGGAAGCCCCAAGCTGGCGGGCACCTCGAAGGTGCACGGCTCTGCCCTGGGCGAGGAGGAGGCGGCTGCGACCAAGCGCGCGCTCGGCATCGACTGGCCCGCCTTCACCGTGCCGGAGGACGTCCAGGCCGACGCCGCCGAGGTGCGCCGTCGCGGGGCGGCCGATCGCGCCACCTGGAACGAGCTCTGGAGCGGCTTCCGCGAGGCGCACCCGAGCGAGGCGGCCGAGCTCGAGCGTCGCATGGCGGGCGAGCTGCCCGGCGGTTTCGACGACCCGCTGCCGACCTTCGGCCCGGACGACGCGATGGCGACCCGCAAGGCGTCGCATCGTGCGCTGAACCACTTCGCAGCGCGCATGCCGGAGCTGATCGGCGGCTCGGCCGACCTGGCCGGCTCCAACCTGACCGACCTGGAAGGGGAACGCTCGCTCCGGGCGGACGAGCCGGGCGGCCGCATCGTCCACTTCGGCATCCGCGAACACGCCATGGCGGCGATCGCCAACGGCCTGGCTCTGCACGGCGGCCTGCGGCCGTTCGTGGCGACGTTCCTGGTCTTCTCCGACTACCTGCGTCCGTCGCTGCGGCTATCGGCCCTGATGGGGACGCCGGTGGTCTTCGTCTTCACCCACGACTCGATCGGGTTGGGGGGCGACGGCCCCACCCACCAACCCGAAGCGCACCTGCCGGCGCTGCGTGCCATCCCCAACCTGCGCACCATCCGGCCGGCCGACGGCAACGAGACGGCGCAGGCCTGGCGCCAGGCGCTGGAGCGCCGCGACGGTCCGACGGCCCTGATCCTCACCCGCCAGGGCCTGCCGGCGCTGCAGGTACCGGAGGACGGCGTCGCCCGCGGCGCCTACGTCCACGCCGAGGCGACCGGGGGCGATCCGCGCCTGCTGCTGCTGGCCAGCGGCTCCGAGGTCTCGCTGTGCCTGAAGGCGCGCGAGCTGCTGGAGGCGGACGGCATCGCCACCCGGGTGGTGTCGATGCCGGACTGGGGTCGCTTCCGTGACCAGGACGACGCCTACCGCGCCTCGGTCCTGCCCGCGTCGGTCCCGGCGCGGCTGGCGGTCGAGGCGGCCGCCTCGCTGGGGTGGCACGAGTGGACCGGGCCGCAGGGCGACGTCCTGGCGGTCGACGGCTTCGGCGCGTCCGCCCCCGGCGGCCGGGTGATGGAGGCGTTCGGCTTCACGCCCGAGAACGTCGCCGCCCGCGCGAAGGCCCTGCTCTGACCCTGCCGCGCGAACCTGCCGGTCCGGCACCGCGATGCTGCGCCGGGCCGGGTAGGCTCGCGGCATGACCTACCTTCCCCCGCTCCCTTCGTTCCTGCGTCGCGCCCCGCTGCGGGCGCGCGCAGCCCTCCTGGCGCTTCTCCTGACGGCGCTTCCCGGCGCCGCGGCGCAGTCGCTCCCCGCCCTGCTGCCCGACGACGTGCACGCGGCGTTGGGCCTCGTGGACCTCGCCGCCGTCGAGGAGCGGCTGGCGCCGTTCCTGGACGAGGCCGAACGCCTGGGCCTGGTGGACGCGCTCAGCGGGGCGCTGGGCGGACTGGGCGCCGGCGACCTCGCCGAGGGCGACGCGGGCCTCCCGGCCCCCTTCGACGACCTGACGCTGCTCGACCTGGTCGGGCGCGAAGCCTGGATCGCGATGTCGGCCTCGCCGTTCGATCCGCTCCCGGCGGTGACGCTGTTGGCTCGCACGTCGGCGACGGCGCGCGACGGCTTCGCCAGCGCGATCGCCGACGCCAGCTCGCACCCGGGGACCGACCGGCTGGAGGAGGCCGGACGGCCGTTCTACGTCGTCGTTCCCGAGGGCGGACCGCTCCCCGACCCGGACCAGCCGGGCGCGGACGTGGGCCTGCCGCTGGCCTACGCCCAGCTGGGCGACCTCGTCGTGCTCTCGAGCGACCCGGAGGTCGTGCGCTTCATCCTGCGGGCCGACGCGGGGAGCGCCACGGGGCGACTGACCGACCGCGCCGCCTGGCAGGAGCTGCAGGCGCTGGGCGACGGGCACGTGCTCGGGTTCCTCGACCCGCTGCCGCTGACGCGGGCGCTGGAGCCGCTGGCCGCCGCCAGCGGCGCGGGCCCGCTGTTGGCACGGATCCAGGACGCCCTGGCCACGGCGGGACCCAGCGTCGGCGTGCTGCGGGCCGACGACGAGGGCCTGCTGACCCTCGGCCGGCAGCGCCCCGACCCGGCCGGACCCGACCCGGCGCTCTACGCGCTGCTGTCGCGCGGCGTCGCGCCCACGCTGGACGTGCTGACCTTCGCGCCGGCCGGGGCGCCCACCGTCTCGGCCGGGACCGCCGACCTGCCCGCCTGGTGGGCGTGGCTGGACGAGGTGTCGCGCTCGGCCGCCGAGCTGGGCGTGCCGACCGCGCGCGAGGCGCTGGAGCTGCTGGAGTTGGACGTCGATCGGCTGCTGCTGGACTGGGCCGGCGACGGCTGGGCCCTGGTCCAGACCGCGCCGTTGAGCGCCGCCCAGCCGGGCGCCGCCGACGCACCCCTGCTTGGCGAGCAGGTGCTGCTCGTTCGCTCGCGCGACGACGCCGCGGCGCAGGCCGCGCTGCAGGAGCTCTTCGCCCTTGCGGGCGCCACGCTGGGCGGCTTCCTGGACCCGTCCGGGCAGGGCGCCGCCGCCCCCGAGGTCGCCACCGTGGCGGGCATGCCGGTCACCCGGTTGCGCTTGTCCGAGACCCTGGTCCTGGACGCGGCGGTGGTCGACGGCTGGGCGCTGCTGTCCGGCTCGCCCGACGCGACCGCAGCGGTGCTGGGCGCCTACGCGGCCGGTGGCGGGGCGACCGCCCTGTCCAGCCTGGCGGCCGACCTGCCGGACGACCTTCGTTCCTGGAGCCTGGCGGCCGCCCCGTCGCCCGACACCGGAGCGGCGGACGCGCTGATCGCGCAGGTGCAGCTCCTCGCCGGCTTGGGGGGCGCCTCGACCCTCGACTTCGAAGCGGTCGATCGCGCGACCGAGGCGGTCGCCGCCTACGCGGCCTTCCTGGCCGAGCGGACCGGTCCCAGCCTCTCCTGGACCCGCTGGGAGGACGACGCCCTGGTCACGCGCCAGCGCATCTTCCTGAGCTGGTGAGGCGCGGGACGGGTCAGCCGTCCCCCGCCGCCACCAGTCGCGACCAGACGGCGTCGACCTGTGCCTCCAGGGCCTCGAGGTCGGCGCCGTTGTCGATCACCACGTCGGCCAGCTCGCGCTTGCGGGCCGCGGGCAGCTGGGCGGCGTCGCGCGCCCGGACTTGGTCCGGCGTCCAACCGCTGCGCGCGACGACCCGTGCGACGCGCGTCTCGAGCTGGGCGTCGACCAGCAGCACCGCGTCGAAGCGGTCCTGCAGACCCGACTCGAACAGCAGCGGCACGTCGTGCACGATCAGCGGCGGCGGGTCCGGCCGGGCCCGCGCGGCGTCCGACGCGCGCCGGGCCGCGGCGCGGACGCGCGGGTGGACGATCGCCTCGAGGTCGCGTCGGGCCGCGTCGTCGCCGAACACGCGCGACGCTAGCGCCGCCCGGTCCACCTCGTCGTCGGCCACGACCTCGTCGCCGAAGCGCGCACGGACCTCCCGCACCACCTCAGCGTCCTCGAGCGCCCGGCGCGCCAACGCGTCGGCGTCGACCACGACCGCGCCGCGCCGCGCCAGCAGGCGCGCGACCGTCGTCTTGCCCGCCCCGATGCTGCCGGTCAGGCCGATCTCCGCCGTCATGGCCGCATCACACCACGCTGCGCTAGCCTGGTCGGCATGCCGTCCCGAAACCCCTTCGCTTGGCTGCGCCGCGCCGGGCGGCGCCGCGCACCGCGGCCGGACTGGCCGCCCCTGGCCACCTTCGGCCCCGGACCGGAGGGCGGCGTCGTGGTGGGCGGTGCCGTGCGCGACGCGCTGCTGGGGCGACCGTTCCAGGACGTCGACTGGCTGGTCGACGACCCCGAGCGGGCCGCGCGGGAGCTGGCCACGCGGCTGGGCGGACGGCCGTTCGCGCTGGACGCCGCGCGCGGCCACTGGCGCCTGGCGGCCGACGGTCGGATCGTGGACCTGATCCGGCTCGACGGGACGCTCGAGGAGGACCTGGCCCGCCGCGACTTCACCATCGACGCGATGGCGCTGACGCCCGCGGGACCGGTCGATCCGCTTGACGGTCGGGCCGACCTGGCCCAACGGAGACTGGTGCGGGCCGGGCCGACCTCGCTCCGCGACGACGTGCTGCGCGGCCTGCGCGGCGTGCGCCTGGCCGCGACGTTGGAGCTGCGCTGGGACGGGGCGACCCGCGAGGACGCCGCTCGCGTGGTGCGCGAGGCGCTGGACGGTCAGCGCCCCTTGCCCGCGGCCGAACGCATGCGCGACGAGCTGACGGCCCTGCTCTTCGCACCGCGTCCCGGCGACGCGCTGGCCGACGCCCATGCGCTCGGCTGGCTCGAGGCGCTGCTGCCCGAGCTGATCGCCGGCGAGGGCATGGAGCAGGGCGGCTTCCACCACCTCGACGTGCTGCAGCACCAGCTCGAGGCGCTGCAGCGGCTGGCGACCGGCTTCCCGGACGCCGACCTGCCGCTGCGCCTCGCGACCCTGCTGCACGACGTCGGCAAACCCGCCTGCCGCGAACGGGGCGAGGACGGCCGGCTGCGCTTCCATGGTCACGCCGAGCGTGGAGCGGAGACGACGCTCGCGGCGCTGCGGCGCCTGCGCTACCCGGAGGCGGTCGCCCGCCGCGCGGCCGAGCTGGTGCGGCGTCACATGCTTCCGCTGCCGCGCGACGAGCGCGAGGCGCGTCGCTTCGCGCACCGTCGTCGCGAGCTGCTTCCCGACCTGATGCAGCTCATGGTGGCCGACCGCGAGGCCGCCCGCGGGCGCCTCTCCAGCGACGCCACGCGGCGCGCCTACCGCACCGCCCTGGCGCGGGTGCTGGCGATCCGCGCCGAACCGGCCGAGCCGGCCCCGCTGCTCGACGGGAACGCCGTGATGCGGGAGCTGGGCCTGTCGCCCGGACCCGAGGTGGGTCACGCCCTGGCGTTCCTGGCCGAGGCGCGGGCGGTCGGCGACGTCCGCGACGAGACCGAGGCGCGGGCGGCGCTGCACCGCTTCGCGACGGCGCAGGGCTGGACGCTGCCCGACGTGGACGAGGCGTGACCCGCCGCTGGGCGATCGCGCTGGCGTTCGGCCCCAGTCTGGCGGCCGGCCTGATCGGTGCGATCTGGTGGACGCTCGCCGCACCGTCGTGGACGCCGCGCCTGCCGGCGCTCCCCGCCTGGTCGGCGGGCGTCGCGACCGGCTTGGCGATCCTGGCGGTCGCGGAGGTGATGGAGCGTCGCCTCGCCTCGTTCCGCTACGTGACGCGTCGGACCGAGCTGGCGCTCCGGCGGCTGGCCCTGCCGCGCGGACTGGCGGCGGCGCTGGCCCTGGCGACCTCGCTGGGGGAGGAGCTCCTCTTCCGGGGGATGCTGCTGGACCTGATCGGCCTGGTGCCCCAGGCGCTGGCGTTCGGTCTGGCCCACCCGGCGGGGCGGCGCGGCTGGAGCTACCCGCTCTTCGCCGCGGTTTCCGGCCTGGCGCTCGGGGGGCTGGTGCTGGCGACGGGCCGGCTGGGTCCGGCCGTCGCGGCGCACCTGGTGATCAACGGGATCGGGTTGCTGCGAACCGCCCGATCCGCTCGGCCGCGTCCCTGAGCACGTCCGGCCCGCGCACCAGGGCCAGGCGCATCCAGCCCTCCCCCGCCCCGCCGAAGCCCACCCCGGGCGCGACGGCCACGCCCGTCGCGGCCACCAGCTCGCGCGCGAACGCCAGCGAGTCGCGACGTCCGCCCGGCAGGCGGGTCCAGACGTACATGCTCGCGCCCGGCAGGGCGGTGGGGACGCCGTTCTCGCGGAGCGCGCCCACCAGCGCGTCGCGGCGAATGCGGTAGACCTCGGCGTCGGCCCGGGCCCGCTCGCGCGGTTGGCTCAGGGCCGCCACCGCGGCCCGCTGGATCCCGCTCCAGGCGTTGAAGTCGACGGCGTCCTTGACCTTGGCGAGGGCCGCGATGGCGGGCGCCGCGCCCAGCGCGAAGCCGATCCGGAAGCCGGCCATGTGGAAGCTCTTGGAGAAGCTGTAGAGCTCGACCACCCGTTCGCGCCCGCCCGGCGCGGCCAGCGCCGAGGGCGCCTGGTCGTCGCCGAAGACCAGGTCGACGTAGGGGAAGTCGTGGATCAGCAGCAGGTCGTGCCGCTCGCAGAACGCGACCGCCTCGGCGAAGAAGGCCTCGTCGGCCGTGGCGGCGGTCGGGTTGCCGGGGTAGCTGAGGACCATCGCCCGTGCGCGCGCCAGCGCGTCGGCCGGCAGCGCCGCCAGGTCGGGCCGGAAGGCGTTCTCCTCCCGCAGCGGCATCGGCACGCGCTCCAGCCCGGCCAGCGCCACGGCGCCGAACCAGCTGGGGTAGCCCGGCTCCGGCAGCAGCACCGCGTCGCCCGGGTCGGTCACCGCCAACAGCAGGTGCGCGAAGCCCTCCTGCGCGCCGATCAGCACCAGCGCTTCGTCCTCGGGGTCGAGGTCCAGGCCGTAGCGCGAGGCGTACCAGTCGACCGCCGCCTGGCGCAGCGGCCGGGTGCCGGCGTGCAGGCAGTAGCCGTGCGTGGTCGCGTCGTCCACCGCCTCGTGCAGCGCGGCGAGCGCCGCGGACGGCACGGGCAGGTCCGACGAGCCGATCGACAGGTCGATGACGTCCTGGCCGGCGGCACGGACCTGCGCCTTGGCGCGGTCCATCACCGCGAAGACGCTGTCGGGCATGGCGCGCACGCGCCGGGACGCGACGTCGGAACGGTCCATGCGGCGAGTCTACCGAGCCGCCCGGCGCCCTACTCGGCGTAGCGCATGCGCCGCGTCATGCCGCCGTCCACCGTCCAGGTCTGGCCGGTGACGAAGCCGCTGCGCTCGCCGTCGAGCAGGAAGGCGACCACCTCCGCGACGTCCTCCGGCCGGCCGACCCGTCCGACGGGGTGCTGCTCGCGGTCGACCTCGCGGTGGCGGACCTCGTGACGGGCGGATGGCTTGGCCCAGGGACGGACCTCGATCCACCCGGGGCGACCGCGTTGGCGCGGACCGCGGGGCCCAGGCTGGCGGCCAGCGCGTGCGCCAGCGACACCAGCCCGCCCTTGGAGGCGGCGTAGGCCTCGCCGTCCGGTTCGCTCTGGAAGGCGCGCGTGCTGGCGATCAGCACGATCGCGCCCCGGCGGGCGGTCAGGGCGGGCGCGGCGGCGCGGGCCAGCCGGTAGGCGCCGCCCAGGTTGACGTCGAGGACGCGGCTCCAGGCCTCCTCGTCCAGGTCCTCCAACGGCGTCCAGGCGCCGATCCCGGCGACGTGGACCAGTCCGTCCAGGCCGCCGAACCGCTCGACGGTCGCGGCGACCGCCGCGCGGACGTCGCTCGCGGACGCGACGTCGCCGCGCGCGACGAGCAGCGGCGCGCCGGGGTGATCGTGCTCGAACGCCGCGGCCGCCTCGTCGTCGATCTCGATACCGCCGACCGCCCAGCCGTCGGCCAGCAGCCGCTCGGCCAGGGCGCGTCCGATCCCCTGCGCCAGGCCGCTCAGGAAGGCGACACGGCTCACGAGGCGCCGCGCAGGAACGGCTCCAGACCCTCGTCGTCCAGCCGCCGCTCCTCGCAGCCCCGGCGCTCGCGGCAGGCGGTCAGGTAGCGGAAGCGTCGGCCGCCGCTGCCGGGCACCTCGGTACGGTAGACGGCCAGCCAGCGACGCGTTCCGGTTCGCTGGCACAGGTCGCAGCACAGCTCGCCGGTGGGATTGCCGCTCGCGGGCACCAGCGCAAGGCGCGCGACGGTCTCGCCGCTCGCGTCCAGGACCCGAACGGCGCCGTCACCGTCGTCCTCGAGGCGGTAGCGCCGCGGCCGCGGCACCAGCTTCTCGTGCGTGGCGGGGAACAACTCCTGGACGATCTCGCGATCGGTCCAGGTCGCCTTCGGCTCGTCGCTCATCGCGGCAGCAGGCCCCCCTGCCGGACCGCGCGTCCGATCGCACCGCCCAGCAGCAACGCCGCGGCGATCGCAGCGCCGAACGACAGCAGGCCCGGCAGGCCGTTGGCGACGGCGATGCCGACGAAGGCCCAGATGAGCACGCCGGCGTAGGCCACGTCGCCGCGCGCCTGCAACACCCGCAGCCCGATGACGCTCGCGACCAGGACGACGAGGAGCGCCCAGACGTCGGCGCCGAACGGCGCGCCGCGCCAGCCCAGCGCCCAGCCGCTGACCGCTACGTTGGCGGCGGTCGCGACCGTGAGCCAGCCGAGGTAGATGCCGAAGGGCAGGCGCGCCGCCCAGCGCATCCAGGCGCCCTGCGTCTCGTCGCCGCTCGCGAGGGTCTCGTAGACCACGATCAGGGTCACCAGCAGGCCCGCGATCGGCACGGTCGAGAGCGCCACGCGTTCGGCGTGCCAGAGCACCAACCAAGCGATGTTCAGCGCGCCGCCGAGCACCACCCACGGTGCCGCGTCGCGTAGCCTCGGGTCGGCCGCCTGCGCGGGCCGCGCCTGCCAGACCCCGAAGACGACCAGGCCGAGGTAGATCACGCCCCAGACCCCGAAGACGTAGCCGGCCGGGGTGAACGGCACCGGGTAGGCGTCGGAGATCGCGCCGGTCGTCCTGCCCATCAACGGCAGGATGTTGGCGAGGGCGTTGAAGGCGATCGTGGCCAGGATCGAGAGCAGCACGATCGACTGCCGCACGCGGTCGCCGGCGGTCGGCGCGGGGTGGGGCGGCGCGGGGCGCGGCGAAGCGGTCACGAGGCGGACGGCAGGGCGCGCAGCAGGGTGGCCATCTCGATGGCGGTCTGGGCGGCATCGGCCCCCTTGTTGCCGGCCTTGGTGCCCGCCCGCTCGATCGCCTGCTCGATCGTGTCGGTGGTGAGCACCCCGAACACGACCGGAAGGTCGGCGTCCAGCGCGACGCGCGCCACGCCGGAGGCGACCATCGAGCAGACGTGGTCGTAGTGGCTGGTGGCGCCACGGATGACGGCACCGAGCGTGACCACCGCGTCGTAGCGCCCGCTGGCGGCGAGGCGCCCGGCGGCCACCGGGATCTCGACGGCGCCCGGCACCCAGGCGACCGCGACGTCGGCGTCGGCGACGCCGCTGCGACGCAGCGTATCGAGCGCGCCGTCCAGCAGACGGCGCGTGATCAGGTCGTTGAAGCGGCTGGCCACGATGGCGATGCGGAGACCGTCGCCGACGAGCGAGCCTTCGAAGGATTCCATGCGGCCGTTATATCAGCGCGACCCGCACCGGCCGCGTCACGGCGGCGGCGCGGATCGCGTCGGGGCGGGCTCGGGACCGGCTCAGCGGGGCATCAGGTCGAGCACCTCGAGCGCGACGTCCTCGACCGTGGCAGCGACGCGGTAGTCGGGGCCGGACTCGGGGAAGCGCACCGAGTAGACGTTCCAGCCCGGCTCCAGGCGGAGCTCGACGCCGGCGCCGGCCAGGGTGGCGGCCTGGTCGACGTAGAGCAGCGAGAAGAAGCCGATCGGCCGTTCGAGCTGCGCCAGGGCGAGGAAGTAGGGATCGCGCTCGGGCTCGCGGGTCCAGAGGCCGTCCGCGTCGGCGTCGAGGTACATCGCGAGCGAGCCTTGGGCGAAGCGGACGCCCTCCGGTTCGACGCGGTACTCGTTCTGCAGGCCGGGTAGCAGCACCCCGCCGCTGCGGAAGTCGCGCAGGCGCTCGTCGGGCACGTCGCCCAGCTCCAGGCGGAAGCTGCCGCCGATCGGCACGACGCTGGCGACCTCGTAGCTCCAGGCGTCGTCGGCGTCCAGCACCTGGACGCCCAGCCGGGTGCCCTCGGGAAGGGGTTCCTCGCTGTCGATCACGCCCGAGAGCACGGCGCTGCGCTGCGCGAGGCCGAAGGAGAGGAGCAGGGCGGCGAGGAGGATCAGGGGGAGTCGTTGCATGAGGGGTCTCCAAACGAGGGTCGAGGGCGCGACCGTTGCGGGCGCCGCGCGCGGCGGCGGGGCCGCGCGGACCTCGGATCGGGTCGCCCCGGGTATATCACGACGCCGTGAGCGCGACGTGTACCCCGGCGAGGCGCCGAGGCTCAGGCGTAGCCCTCCGGATGGGCGAGGTGCCAGTCCCAGGCGGAGGCCACGATCGCGTCCAGGTCGTCGTGGACCGGGGTCCAGCCCAGCTCGGTCGAGATGCGCGTCGCGTCGGCGACCAGGGTGGGTGGGTCGCCCGCGCGGCGCGGCGCGACACGCGCGGGGATGGCGTGCCCGGTGACGCGGCGGCAGGACTCGACCACCTCGCGGACGCTGTAACCGCGGCCGGTGCCGACGTTGTAGGCGCGCCCCGCGCCGGGACGGATCGCCTCCAGGGCGAGGACGTGGGCCTGGGCCAGGTCGACGACGTGGACGTAGTCGCGGATCGCCGTGCCGTCGGGGGTCGGGTAGTCGTCGCCGAAGAGCGCGATCTCCTGGCGCTGGCCGAGAGCGACCTGCAGGACCAGCGGGATGAGGTGCGACTCCGGGCGGTGGTCCTCGCCGCGCTCGCCGTCGGCGCCGGCGGCGTTGAAGTAGCGCAGGGCCGTCCAGCCCAGGCCGGCGGTGGGGCCCAGCCAGGCGAGCGTGCGCTCGATCAGGTGCTTCGATTCGCCGTAGACGCTCTCGGGCTGGAGCGGGGCGTCCTCCGGGATGGGCACCCGCTCGGGCGTTCCGTAGAGGGCGGCGGTCGAGGAGAGCACGAAGCGATCCACGCCGTGTCGCAGGGCGGCGTCGAGTAGCGCCAGCGTGCCGGCGGTGTTGTTGCCGAAGTAGAGCATCGGCTTCTCCATCGATTCCCCCACCAGCGAGCTGGCGGCGAAGTGGACGATCGCTTCGCTACCGTGCTGGCGCAGGGTGGCGCCGACGGTCTCCGGGTCGGCGACGTCGCCGCGAACGAAGGCGGCCACGTCCGGCACCGCGGCGCGGTGACCGGTCCGAAGGTCGTCGAGGACGACGACGTCGTGGCCGCGTGCGATGAGCGCGGCGGCCGTCACGCTGCCGATGTAGCCGGCTCCGCCGGTGACGAGGATGCGCATCCTCCGGAGTGTACCGGCCCTACCGGCCGTGCGTCGCGACGGGCCGGGGCTCGTGCCGGTAGAGTAGGCGGCACGTTTCCAGGAGGTAGCAGGCATGAGCGACACGAGCGACCGCACCGCCCCCGGCATCGACGCCGGCCGCATCTGGTTCGACGGACGGCTGGTTCCGCAGGAGGAGGCGGTCGTCTCCGTCCTCAGTCATGCCCTCCACTACGGCACCAGCGTCTTCGAAGGCGCGCGCGCCTACGCCACCGAGCGGGGCACGGCGGTCTTCCGCCTACGCGAGCACAGCAAGCGCCTGATCGACTCGGCGCGCATCCTCGGCATGCGCCCGCTGCCGAGCGTCGACGAGGTCGACCGCGCGGTGCTGGAGACGGTGCGGGCCAACGAGCGAGCCTCGTGCTACATCCGGCCGCTACTCTGGTACGGGCCGGAGTCGCTCGGCGTCAGCCCGGCCCGCAACCTGGTGCACTTCATGGTGGCCACCTGGGCGTGGGGCACCTACCTGGGCGACGACGCGGTGCAGAAGGGGGCGCGCCTGATCACCTCGAGCTGGCGACGCAGCCCGGCCGACGTGATGCCGACCAAGGCCAAGGCGGGCGGGAACTACGTCAACAGCGTCCTGGCGAACAACGAGGCGCGCGAGCTGGGCTACGACGAGGCGCTGCTGCTGGACGAGAGCGGCTTCGTGGCCGAGGGATCGGGCGAGAACATCTTCCTGGTCCGCGACGGCGTCCTCTACCCCGTCGTGCACTCGGTCAACCTGCGCGGCATCACGCGCGACACCGTCATCCGCATCGCCGAGGCCAACGGGGTCGAGGTCAAGGAGACCTGGGCCACCCGCGACGAGCTCTACACCGCCGACGAGGTGTTCATGGTCGGCACGGCGGCCGAGGTCACCCCGATCGCCGAGATCGACCGCCGCCCGATCGGCGAGGGCGTGGCCGGACCGTTCTCGCTGCGGATGCGCGGCTGGTACCTCGACGTGGTCGAGGGGCGGGACGACCGCTTCGCCTCCTGGCTGACCTACCTGGACTGACCGTCGACCGGTGGCGCGGGTCCGCGCGCCCGCGCCGGCCCGGCCGCATCGAGGCCGCCTCTTCGGAGGCGGCCTCGTTCCGTGCTGAGCGTTCGCCGGATCGGCGGGGTGGCGGGTGGGGCGCGGGGCGGCACGGTCGGCGGCGGGTCACGCGGCGCCGTGCGTGGTCGAGCGGTCGGCGTCGAGGCGGGCGGCGAAGGCGCGCAGGGCGCGGGCGGCGGTGCTGCGGAGCTGGCCGAGGAAGGTGGCGTCGTCGGTCGAGCGGACTTCGGAGAGCTGGCGGGAGCGCGCGGCGATGCGACGCAGGGTCTCGGTTCTCTCGAGCTGGGTCCGGGTCAGGGAAGCGAAGTCGTACATGGCGTCCTCCTTGCTTCGAAGGATAGACGCTGGTTTAAGGTTTGTCAAGTCCTTCTTTATAGATTGTTCTTCTTGGCTTGATCTTCGTGCATCTTGCCTCATCATCGTTCGATGCCACGCATCGCGCGGCCGACCGCCCGACCCCAGCGCCGCCCGCACCGCTCCGACACGACGACGCCCCCGACGCGGGTCGGGGGCGTGCCTGGGTCGTACGAGGTTCGGGGCGGGTCTCAGGGCGGCGCACGCGGCGCGGCCGGGGTCAGGCCGTGGACTGGACGGCGCGCACCGCGACGTAGAGGCTCAGCTCGAAGCGGGCAGCGTGCGGCCGGGCGTGCGCGAGGTGAAGCTCCAGACCGGGGTGCGGATCCCATCCCCCGACGGCACGCAGCACCGCTCGGCGCTCACCCTCGAACCACAGGATCGCCACGTCGGAACGGCGTCGCGGCGCCTCGAACACCAGGTTCACGCCCTCGCGTTCGCTACGCGCGCGGGCCTCTCGCAGCACCCGCTGCTGCAGCGCCTCCACCTGGTCGGGGTGGAGCTCCGGCCGGTCGGTGGAGGTGGGATCGAGGATGTACTCGGTCATCGCTCGGACAGGGTAGTGCGGTCGCGCTGACGTAGTTCTTATCGGCCGGGCGTCGCCGCGCCGACCACGATCCACGCGAGGCTACCCGTGCGCCCGCGCGGCCCCGACCAGCGAACCGATGCGTGCCCAGGTGCGCGCGGTTCAGTACGCCTTGGCGAAGATCACCTTGCGCGGGTAGCCGCTGGGCGCGCCGGTGTGGACGCACACGCTCCCCTCGGCCGACGGGCCGTCGAAGGGGATGCAGCGCACCGTCGCCTTGGTCTCCTCCTGGATGCGGGCCTCGCTCTCGGGATCGCCGCAGTGCGTGGCGTAGACCCAGCCGTGCTCCAGCTTCTCCTTGAGGTCGTCGTAGTCGTGCGCTTCGAGCAGGTGCTCGTCCCGGAAGGAGCGGGCCCGCTCGAACAGTCGCTGCTGGAAGGCCTCCAGCGCGGCGGGGACACGCTCCGGCAGGTCGGACAGCGGCAGCGAGACCTTCTCGCCCGACAGGCGATCGGCCAGCACCGCGCTGCCTGCGTCGAGGTCCTTGGGTCCCAGCTCGATCCGCAGCGGCACGCCCTTGCGCTCCCACTCGTTGAACTTCCAGCCCGGGCTCATCCCCTCGCGCTCGTCCACCTTGACGCGCACGCCGGCGGCGCGCAGGGCGTCGGCCAGGTGCGCGGCCTCGGTCCCGACGCGGGCGGCGGCCTCGGCGTCCTTCGCCCGCGCGATCGGCACGATCACGACCTGGTGCGGCGCCAGCCGCGGCGGCAGGATCAGTCCCGCATCGTCCCCGTGGCTCATGATGATCGCGCCGATGAACCGGGTCGAGAAGCCCCAGCTGGTCGTGTGCGCGTAGGCCTGCTCGTTGTCGACGTCGTTGAAGGTGATGTCGAAGGCGCGCGAGAAGTTCTCGCCCATGTAGTGGCTCGTGCCGCTCTGCAACGCCTTGCGGTCGCGCATCATCGCCTCGATGGTCAACGTCTGGAGCGCGCCGGCGAAGCGCTCGCCGGCGGTCTTCTCGCCCTCGACCACGGGGATGGCGGCGAAGTCGCGCGCGAACGTCGCGTAGACGTCCAGCATCCGGCGCGTCTCCTCGAGCGCCTCCTCCGCCGTCGCGTGGGCCGTGTGGCCCTCCTGCCAGAGGAACTCCGTGGTCCGCAGGAACGGCCGGGTCCGGAGTTCCCAGCGCAGCACGTTGGCCCACTGGTTGTAGAGCAGCGGAAGGTCGCGGTAGCTCTGCACCCACTTCGAGTAGAGCTCGCCGATGATCGTCTCCGACGTCGGACGGATCGCCAACGGCTCCTCGAGCTCCTTGCCGCCCGCGTGGGTGACGACCGCCAGCTCGGGGCTGAAGCCCTCGACGTGGTCCGCCTCGCGCTCGAAGAACGACATCGGGATGAGCATCGGGAAGTAGAGGTTCTCGTGACCGGTCGCCTTGAACATCGCGTCCAGCTCGCGCTGGATGTTCTCCCACAGCGCGTAGCCGTACGGCCGGATCACGAAGCTCCCGCGGACCGGCGAGAGGTCGACCAGGTCGGCCTGGTAGACGATCTCGTTGTACCAGGCGCTGAAATCCTCGGATTGGGGCGTGATGCCGCGCTTCGCCATGGCGCGCACGATACCTCAGCGCCGCGGGCGGCCCCGCCCGCGCTCAGGTGATCAGGATCGGCCGGTGGGCGTGCTGCAGCATCTCCTCGAGCAGCCCGCCGAAGACCTGCTCGACCCACCGTCTCCAGGTGTGGCTGCCCATCAGGATCACGTCGACGTCGCGCTCGTCCGCGACGCGCAGCAGCGCCGTCTCGACCGCACCCTCCTCGGCCACGTAGTCCGCCCTCACGCCGTAGCGCTCGAACTCCGCGCGCGCCTCCCGCAGCGGTGACGCCATCCCGCCCGGATCGTTCACGCTGACGACCACCGGCTGCAGGTCCCAACGCAACGCCATGTAGACCGCCACGAACAGCGCCGACTGGGCGCGCACGCCCCCGTCGTACGCCAGCAGCGGCCGCTCCAGCGCGCTGGTGACGCCCGGCAGGGCCAGCAGCGGACGCGGCGAGCGCCGCAACAACGGGCGCACGTTCTTCGCGAGCGTCGCCGGCTGGTCGGGACGGTCCGGGTAGGCCACGTTGCAGATCACCAGGTCGGCCCAGCGCGCGCGATCGACGATCCGGGCGACCGGATCGCCCTCGGCGAACGCCAGCTGCCCGGTCACGCCCGCCTCCTGGCAGCGCGCGTCGAACGCCTCGCGCGTGCGCTGCCGCTCGGCTTCGCTGGCGCCAGGCTCCAGCACGCGCAGGCCGTACACCCGCGCGCGCTCGCGCCGAGCCAGGATCAACGCCTGCTCCAGGGCCGTCATGCCCGGCTCGCCCAGGTCGAAGGCGACCAGCAGGTCGTCCGCCAGGTGCCCCTCCTCGCGCGTCGCCGGCTCGTCGGCCAGCGAGCGCAGCAGCGCCCCCCGCTGCTCGTCCCCGGCGAACTGCCCACCGGCGAGGCCGGACACCACCTGCTGCCCGGGCAGCTCCCAGCCGAGCTCCTCCCGCAGGCGTTCGCGGTGCTCGGCCAGCCACAGGTACAGGTCCGCCTCGGTTCGACCGGGGAAGCCGCGCAGGATGCCGCTGGTGCGGATCGAATCGACGATCGGCGCGTAGACCTCGTCGTACCAGTGGACGACGGCCTCCTGCCAGGAGACCTCGCGGTCCTCGTCGATCCCCATGAAGTAGCGGTGGACCGAGATGTGCTCCAGCAGCGTCGCGTACGCGCCCGCCTCGCTGACCCGCAGGTCGGTCCCGGGGCGCGCCTGGTCCAGGCCGGTGCGCTCGAGGAAGTCGACGTGCTCGCTCTTGAGGATCAGCGCCTCGAGGTCGTCCTCGCTGGAGTACGCCACCCGGGTCCGGACCGGCGTGACGTAGGCCTGGATGTACTTCGCCCCCAGCTGCCGCGCGACCGACACGCGGTGGTTGCCGTCGCGTACGAAGTAGGCGTCGCCGACCCGGTAGACCTCGATCGGCGGCACGCCCTCCATCCCCGTCATCGCCAGCTTGACCCCCACCCAACGCTCGCGCGCGACGTTGTGGCGCGGCAGGAACTCGCGCGTGAAGTCCTTGTAGCGCCCCACCGATCCGACGATGCGTTCGAGCGGCACGTCCTCCAAGCGCCGCTCGGCGCTCTCGATGGCGCGCAAGCGCGTGCGCACCTCGTCGTACGACAGCAGCTCCTCGCCGCCCCCCGAGAGCTGCGCCAGGAAGCGGTTGAGCTGTGCGCGACGACGCGCCCGGTAGAAGTCCTCGACGGCAGCGGCCGCCCCCACGGAACCCTCGTTCACGGCGCGATTGTCGCACGCGGGGTGGCCGGGGCCGGTGGCGGACGGGCGTGGGCCCCGGCGGACCCGCTCGGGGCGGGCATCTGCTAGGCTCCAACGTGCTCGGCGGGCACGCCCGCCCTGGAGGAGTCATGCCCGACGCGCCCCGACCCGACACGACCGGCACGTACTACGCGACGACGCCGATCTTCTACGTGAACGCCGATCCGCACATCGGCCACGCCTACACCACCATCCTGGTCGACGTCGCGACGCGGTACCACCGCCTCGCGGGCGAGGACGTGCGCTTCCTGACCGGCACCGACGAGCATGGCGAGAAGGTCCAGCAGGCGGCCGAGCAGCACGGCATGACGCCGCAGGCCTACACCGACCAGGTGTCGGGCAAGTTCCGGTCCACCTGGGACCGGCTGGGGATCCGCTACGACGCCTTCATCCGCACCACCGAGGAGCGTCACCAGCAGGTCGTGCGCGACGTGCTGCAGCGCGTCTACGACGCCGGCGACATCATCTTCGGCGAGTACGGTGGCCTCTACTGCGTCAAGTGCGAGCGCTACTACACCGAGAAGGAGCTGGACCACGGCCTCTGCCCGCAGCACGAGATCGAGCCGGAGTACCGCAGCGAGGCCAACTACTTCTTCCGCATGGAGAAGTATCGGCCCTGGCTGCGCGAGCAGTTGGAGGCGAACCCCGACCTGATCCGCCCGGAGGGCTACCGTAACGAGGTCCTGGCGATGCTGCGGGAGCCGATCGGCGACCTGTCGATCAGCCGACCGCGCGCCCGCGTGCCGTGGGGGATCCCGCTGCCCTGGGACGAGGACCACGTCACCTACGTGTGGTTCGACGCGCTGATCAACTACTGGTCCGACCTGGTCAGCGAGGGGCTCGAGGATCGCTACTGGCCGGCGGCCGAGCACTTCATCGCCAAGGACATCCTCAAGCCGCACGGCGTCTTCTGGCCCACCATGCTCAAGGCGGCGGGCATCCCGCTCTACCGCCACCTCAACGTGCACGGCTACTGGCTGGTCGAGGACCGCAAGATGAGCAAGTCGCTGGGCAACGTGATCCGGCCGCTGGACCTGCAGACGCGCTACGGCAACGACGCCTTCCGCTACTACCTGCTGCGCGACATGAGCTTCGGCCTGGACGCGTCGTTCCACGAGCTGGGCCTGGCCGAGCGGATCAACGCCGACCTGGCCAACGACCTGGGGAACCTCCTGAACCGCACGCTGGGCATGCTGGGCAAGTACCGCGGCGGCGTCGCGCCCGCCTTCGGTCCGCTGGACGCGAGGGCCGAGGCGCTGCGCGAGCGCTTCCTCGCCCTGCCGGCGCAGGTGCGCACGCTGATCGACGAGCTGCACTTCGACCGCGCCCTCGCGGCCGTGATGGAGGCCGTCGGCGAGGCCAACAAGTACGTCACCGACCGCAAGCCCTGGGAGCTGGCCAAGCAGGACGCGACCGCGGCGGAGCTGGACACGGTCCTGCGCAGCTGCCTGGAGGCGCTGCGCTGCGCCTCGGTGCTGCTGGACCCGGTCATGCCGGAGAAGATGGCCGAGATGCGCGCCCAGCTGGGCCTGAGCGGCGAGGTGACGATCGCCGACGCCGGGCGCTGGGACGGCGTGCCGGAGGGGACGCGCGCCGCTCCCGGCGAGCCGCTCTTCCCGCGTGTCGACCTGGAGGCGCTGCGGGAGGCGGTCGCGGCCGGCGCTGCGCCCGCCACCGAGGAGGCGCCCGTGGAACTGCAGCACAAGCCCGAGATCGGCATCGACGACTTCGCCGCGCTGGAGCTGCGCGTGGGCGAGGTGACCGCCTGCGAACCGCACCCCAAGGCCGACCGACTGCTGGTCCTGACCGTCCAGGTCGGACCGGAGACGCGCACCGTCGTGTCCGGGATCAAGGAGCACTACGACGCCGACGAGCTGGTCGGCAAGAAGGTCGTCGTCGTCTGCAACCTGAAACCGGTCAAGCTGCGCGGCATCGAATCGCAAGGGATGATCCTGGCGGGCGAGGACGCGAGCGGCCGGCTGGCGCTGATCGGCCTGGACCGCGAGTTGCCCAGCGGATCGGAGGTCCGATGATGCGTTCGTCACTGCGTGCGTTGGGGGGTGCCGTGCTGCTCGCGCTGGTCGGCCTTGCCGCCGCCCAGGTCGCCTACGTCCCCGGCGACGGTCCGGAGGGGACCTGGCGCCTGCTCCGGATCCAAAGCATGGACGACAGCGTCCTGGACGCGCAGCCGCCGTCGCGCTACACCCTGGTCGTGCGCGCGGACGGGGTCCACGGGCAGGCGGACTGCAACCGCTTCCGCGGGGCCGCCGTCGTGGACGCTCCCGCCGGCGTCGCGTTCGAGGACCTCGCCTCGACCCGCGCCCTTTGCCCCGACGGCGGCCTGTCGGACGCCTACCTCCAGGCGCTCGGGAACGTCGTGTCGTTCGTGCGCGAGGACGACCTTCTGCACCTCGCGACCTGGGCCGACGGGGCGATCCTCACCTTCGTGCCCGCCCTGCCGGAGGTGCGCTACGGCCTGGCCTGCGACGACGGTCGCGAGCGGTCGTGGATCCTCGCCGAGCGCTGGAGCGCGGTCGTGCGCGACGGCGACCTGCGCGTGCTGCCTCGAACCGTCTCCGCCTCGGGCGTTCGCTTCGCGGACGAGGGGTTCGAGGCGTGGAACCGCGGCGACGAACTCACCCTGCGGAACCTGACGACCGACGATGCGGTGCGCTGCGACGTCGTGCCGCCCGCGCGGGACTGAGCGCCGCCGCCGGCCCTAGCCGCCGACCTCGCTCTCCGGAACGGTCGGCGCCGAGCGCCAGCGCGCCCCTTCGGCCCGCACGACCTCCTTGGCGCGGACGGTCAGATCGGTCTTGAGCGCGAACTGGTCCCGCGCTTCGAGCGGGTAGGCCCGGATCCGGTACCTCGTGCCCCACGGACGCTCGTCCGCCACCACCCGAGGCGGACGCGTCGCGTCCAGCCACGGGCTGGTGCGCGCCACGTCCAGCAGGCGCTCCCGCACGCGCATCCCGTCATGGTCCGGATCGAGCCACAGGCTCGTCACGACCTGCAGCGTTCGCTCGCCGTCGTTGGCGTTGACGACGCGCCCGGTCCACAGCAGCGAGTGCGGCACCGTCACCACGTCGTCGTCGGGCGTGACCAGCTGGACCGAGCGCAGCCCGACCGAGCGGACCTCGCCGTACGACCCCTGGACCTCGACCCAATCGCCCTGCCTGTAGGGTCGCTCGGAGACCGCCACGATGCCGGCGACCAGCGCGCTGGCGTAGTCCTTGAAGGCGAAGCCGATCGCGATCCCCAGCGCGCCCAGCACCGCGACGAGGTTCTGGGGCGTCGGCTCGATCACCAGCGGCACGATCCACAGCACCGCGACCAGCGTGATCGCAAGCCGCAGCGCCGGCACCAGCGGCAGGATCCGGATCCGCGCGCCGGCCGGCAGCGCGTCGGCGGCTCGCGGCAGCAACCAGGCGCTGAGCCGGATCGCGAGCCAGGCGCCGGCGGCGATCGCCACGATGCGCAGCCACGGGATCGCCGCGGCGTCGCGCACCACCGAGGCCAGGGCGTCCGCGTTCACGCCGCGCGCCTCGCGAACGCTTCGGCCGTCAAGCGGGCCTCCAGCGCAGGGACCGCCTCGGCGCGGGGGCGCCACAGGCCATCGTCGCCCAGGACCAGCAGGCCTCGCGTGGCCAGGGTCCCCAGCGACGGTCCGACCTGCGCCGCCAGCGTCGCCAGCGCGCGCGTCAGGCGAACCTCGCTGGAGGGCCCGTGCAGGAGCGCGGCGTGCGCCACGAGCAGATCGTCGCGTTCCAGACCTACCGTGTCGGGCAGCTCGACCTCGTCGGGCGAGCGCAGCCACACCGTCATCTCGGCCTCGGAGGCATCCTCGTCGGCGCGTGCCGCTTCAGCCCCGTCCCGCAGGCATGCGAGCCAGATCGCACGCGCCGCCCCGGCACCCCCCTGGGAACGCTGCGCCAGCGCCCGAAAGAAGGCGGCATCGGGCGCGGCACCGGTCCCACGAACGCGCAGCGGCGCCGACCCGCCGAGCCATGCTCCGAGCGACTCGCCGTCCAACGGCGCGACCGTCCACGCCGCCGGCAAGGAGCGCCCCTCGGGAAGCAGGTGCCGCATCCACGCCCAGGTCCACGGGCTCACGTCCGCCGTCCACGGTCCGGAGCGTGCGCCAAGCCGCACCAGCACCTCCCGGAGCGCAGCGAGACCGTCGTGGTGGCGGATCCACCAACCTTCGAGCCGGGCCAGGTGCACCGGAGCCGGATCGTCCAGCCGCGCGAGCACCGCGCCCGGCAGCCCGCTCGGGAGCGCATCGCCGTGCGGAGGCCTCAGCACCGCCACGTCGCCCGGCCGCTGCTCGTCCAGCGCCGCGTCCCAACCGCCGTCGTCGGGCCGCAACACGATGCCGCGCTCGACCTGCGCGCGCCAGGTGTCCAAGGCAGCGTGCTGCGCGGCCCGCGGCGGCGCGGGGGCCAGGCGTTCGAGTCGAGCTTGCTCGATCGGGCGCAACTGGTCCTCGGCCGGCGCGACCTCGCCCTCCAGCGCGACGTCTCCGCGCCAGCCGGCCAACAGGTCGCGCAGCCACCCGCGGGCGCGCGCCTCGGCCGGCGCGGCGGGGGGGTGCGCATCACGAACGGGGATCAGGCGCCAGGGCGCGTCCATGCCCGAGGATACGCGTCCTGCGAGCGGCAGGTCAGGACGGACGCCCGGCCAGGACGCACTTCAGCACGGCGTAGGGGTAGCGGCCGCCCAGCGCGTCGCGAAGCGGCCGTAGGCGTCCACGCACCTCGTCCGGCAGCGCGTCGGCGGCGGCCTCGATCGCGGCGATCTCGTCGCCCGACAGGCCGGTGGCCTCCTCGACGGTCAGGTCGCCGCGCGCCACCAGCTCGGCCAGGTGCCCCTCGACCGTGCGCAGCTTGAGGTTGCGGCGCGACGCGATCGCCTCGGCGGACGACCCCTCGAGGATCAGCGCGCGGGTGCGCTCGACGGTGTCGAGGTCGTCCTCGTCCGCGGCCTTGTCGGTAGGCACGCCGGGGGCGAACAACGGCGGGGCCGAGCCGCTCGCGCCGTCCTCGCCGTCCGGCACCAGCTCCGCGATGCGCGCCAGGAAGCGCTCCCCGTAGCGCTCGAGCTTGCTGGCGCCGACGCCCTGGACCGTCGCCAGCGTGACCGCGTCGCGCGGCAGGAGCTCGGCCATCTCGCGCAGGGTCGCGTCGTGGAAGACCAGGTAGGGCGGCACGTCCGCCTCGCGCGCGATCTCCGCCCGCAGGGAACGAAGGGACTCGAAGCGCTCGCGCACCTCCTGGGGCGCGTCGTCCAAGCTGCGGCGCCGGGTCCGCCCGGAGCGCGCGCGCCCGCCGGCGGCGCCCCCGACGCGATCGACGCGCAGCTGCAGCGGCACCTCGCCCCTCAGCACCGGCGTCGCCGCCGGCCCGATCCGCAGCGAGCCGTGGCCGCCCGGGTCGGTCAGCAGCTGACCGCCGGCCACCAGCTGGCGCGCGACCGAGCGCCAGCCGCGCTCATCCAGTTCGGTCCCGATCCCGAAGGTGCTCACCCGGTCGTGCTCCAGCGACGCCACGCGCGGCGTGGCCTTTCCCAGCAGCACGTCGATGACGTGCCCCGCGCCGAAGCGCTGACCGGTCCGCACCACGGTCGACAGGAACTTCTGGGCCGGCACGGTGCCATCGAAGGTCGCCAGCGGCTCGAGGCATGTATCGCAGTTGCCGCACGGGTCCTCGCGGCTCTCGCCGAAGTAGCGCAACAGCGCCTGGCGCCGGCAACCGGCCGTCTCGCAGTAGCCCAGCAGCGCGTCGAGGCGCTGGCGCATCACGTTGCGGTGCTCTTCACCCGCGTCGGAGTCGGCCAGCATCCGTCGCACCTGGACCACGTCCTGCAGACCGTAGGTGAGGAAGGCGTCCGCCGGCTCGCCGTCGCGGCCGGCGCGGCCGGTCTCCTGGTAGTAGCCCTCCAGCGTCTTGGGCAGGTCGAGGTGCGCGACGAAGCGCACGTCCGGCTTGTCGATCCCCATGCCGAAGGCGATCGTCGCGACGACCACCACGCCATCCTCCCGAAGGAAGCGGTCCTGGTGGGCGGCGCGGGTCTCGCGGTCCAGGCCGGCGTGGTAGGGCACGGCGTCGATCCCCTGGCGCTGCAGGAACGCCGCGGTGGAATCGACCGACTTGCGCGACAGGCAGTAGACGATGCCGGCGTCGCCGCGGTGCTTGTCCTGGTAGAAGCGCAGGAACTGCTGGCGGGCGTTCTGCTTGTCCACCACGGTGTAGCGGATGTTGGGCCGGTCGAAGCTGGAGACGTAGCGGGTCGCGTCCTGAAGGCGCAACTTCTCGACGATCTCGCGCCGGGTGACGGCGTCGGCGGTGGTCAGACCGGTCC
>CAZJGU010000021.1:0-13693 GCA_964545455.1 uncultured bacterium
GCACGACGCCATCGCGATCGCCGGCCGCTACGCGATGATCGCTCGCATCTGCATGGCGCACGGCATCGTCGTCGGGCCGGACGCGCTGAAGGAGGCCGGCCGCCGGATGGCCGATCCGGACTGGAGGGGCCCGGCGAAACGGTGAGCCGGCGCGCTCCACGGCGCCACGTCCGACGGCCGGTGGGCGTTCGCGCGACGCATCCTGTTCACGCGGTCGAGGACGCCTGAGCTAGGCGCCGGACCGGACGTAGGAGGTCCGCACCTTCGTGTAGAACTCCCGCGTGTACGTACCCTGTTCCTTGGCGCCGAAGCTCGATCCCTTCGCCCCTCCGAACGGCGCGTGGAGATCCTGCCCCGCGGTCGGCAGATTGACCATGACCATGCCCACCCCGGCCTCGGCCCGGAAGCGCGTCGCATGCGCCAACGAGGTCGTGACGACGCTGGCCACCAGTCCGTAGGGGGTGTCGTTCGCGATGGCGATGGCATCGTCGACGTCGCGCGCGCGGAGGACGCAGGCGATCGGGCCGAAGGCCTCCTCGCGATTGAGGGGCAGGTCGTTGGCCGTGTCCACGAACAGCGTCGGACCGAGGAAGCGACCCCTCGACGCACGCTCTTCGAGCCGCCCACGCACCGCGACCTCGGCGCCGGCGGCCTCCGCCGCCTCGATCGCCGCGAGGTCCGCGGCCAACTGGTCGGCATCGATGACGGGTCCGAAGTCGCTCTGCGGATCCAGCGCCGGCCCTGGGCGCAGCTCGGACGTGCGCCGGACCAACTCGGCGACGAAGCGGTCGTGGATCCCCGGCGTGACGACGATCCGGCTCGAGGCCGTGCAGCGCTGACCGGTCGAGCCGAACGCTCCCTGGACGGCGCACGTCACGGCGACGTCGAGATCGGCATCGTCGAGGACGACCAAGGGGTTCTTGCCCCCCAGCTCCAACTGGCAGGGAACCAACCGGGCGGCCGTCGCCGCAGCCACCGATCGACCCACCGCATCCGAACCCGTGAAGGAGACCCCGTCCACGCCAGGGTGATCGACCAGCGCCCGGCCGACGTTTCCGCCGCCGGTCAGAACCTGCACGACGCCCGCCGGGACGCCCGCGTCCTCGACCGCTCGCGCCAGCGCGAGCGCGGACAATGGAGCCTGCTCGGCCGGCTTCAGGATGGCGACGTTGCCATAGGCGAGCGCCGGCGCCAGCTTCCAGGCGGGGATCGCGATCGGGAAGTTCCACGGGGTGATCAGGGCCACCACGCCCAGCGGACGCCGTTCGACGGCGATCTCGACCCCGCCCCTCGCGCCCGCGAGCCGGTCGCCGATCGGGTCGTAGCAGCGCTGCGCGTAGTAGTCGAACAGGTCGGCCGCGCGGCGCGCTTCACCCTCCCCTTCGGCCCGAAGCTTGCCCTCCTCCCGCGCGAGCAGCTCGCCGATCGCGGCGGCCCGCTCCCGCAGCAGGTCGGCGACGCGCGCGAGAAGGAACGCTCGTTCCGCAGGAGCCACCTCGGCCCAGCCGGGCTGGGCGTCCCGCGCGCTCCGCGCCGCGTTGGCGACGTCGTCGAGGGTCGCCTCCGCCACGCGCGCGACCGGTGCATCGAGGTCGGAGGGGTTCTCGATCGTCCTGGCGACCTCGCCATCGGCGGTCCCGGTCGTCCAACGACCGGCGAGCAGGAACGGAACGAGGTCGCGCTGCGCTTCGGGGAGGACGTCCATGACGCACGGTACCGCGCAGTCGGACCGGCGCGGCCCGCGGCTCCGTGGCGGCGGACGCTCCACCCGCGGCGCGCCGTCCCGGCTCCGGATCGCCTATCGTGGCGACCATGCCCTGGTTCGCCGTGCTGGTCGTCGCATTCGTCCGTACCATCCGCTCCGCGCTGCGCGACCCCGAGTACCGGGGCTTGGTCCTGTTCACGGGCTTCGTTCTCGCGAGCGGCACCGTCTTCTACCGGTCGGTCGAAGGCTGGTCGTGGCTGGACTCGCTCTACTTCAGCGTGGTGACCCTCACGACGGTCGGCTACGGCGACCTCGCTCCGCAGTCCGTCGCCGGCCGCGCCTTCACGATCGTCTTCATCCTCGTCGGGCTCGGCGCGTTCACGGCGTTCGTGACCGCCCTCGCCGGCAAGCAACGGGAACGCCTGCGCCCGCCGTCCTGAGCAGGGCCGAGGTCGACGTCCCCGGGACCTACGTCGGCCGACGCGCCAGGGCGACCGGTGCCGACGTCCGCGCGGACGCCCGGGCGTCGCCCCGCGTCCGCAACAACCGCGCCGAGTTCCCCATGATCCCCAGGTCCGGCAGCGACTGCGCCGCGGCCGCCAGGATCGGTGGCAGCAGGCCCACGGCCGCAAGACCGATCCCGACCACGTTGTAGACGGCCGTGAAGCCGAGGTTCAGCTTCACGACCCCCATCGTCCGGCGCGCCAGGGCGAACAGCTCCGGCACGCGGCTCCAGTCGTCGCGCATCAGCGCCACGTGGGCCGCCTCGATCGCGACGTCGGTGCCGGCGGCCCCCATCGCGACGCCGACGTCGGCCTGCACCAGGGCGGGCGCGTCGTTCACGCCGTCGCCGATCATCACCACCGTGCGTCCCGCCGCCTGGTGCTCGCGGACCCGCTCGATCTTGTCCTCGGGCAGCAGGTTCGCGCGGTAGGCGACGCCCAGCTCCTCCGCGATCGCGCGCGCGGTCCGCTCGTTGTCGCCGGTGAGCAGCTCGATCTCCCGCACGCCGGCCTCGCGGACCGCCCGCAGCGCGGCCGGCACCTCGGGACGCAGGGCATCGGCGGCGGCCAGCACGCCGACCGGCGCGCCGTCGACCAGAACGTGCAGGACCGTCCGGCCCCGCGCCTCGAAGCCCCGCGCCACGTCGGAGACGTCGCCCGGCAGCAGCCGGTGCGACCCGACCTCGACGGTGCGGTCGTCCACGACGGCGCGCACTCCGCGGCCCGGGAGCGCCTCGAAGGCGGTGGGGGCCGGCACGGTCCAGCCGCGGTCGCGGGCGGCCTGGCGCACCGCCCGGGCCAGCGGGTGCTCGCTGTCGCGTTCGGCGGCGGCGGCGAGGAGCAGCACCTCGTCCTCGCTCCAGCCGCCCCAGGCGGCGACGTCGGTCAGCTCCGGGCGTCCCCGCGTCAGCGTGCCGGTCTTGTCGACCAGCAGGACGTCCGCCTTGGCCAGGGCCTCGACGTACTTGCCGCCCTTGATCAGCAGGCCGTGCTTGGCGGCCGCCCCGATCGACGCCAGCATCGCGACCGGCGTCGCCAGCGCGAAGGCGCACGAGCACGCCACGACCGTGACGGCCACCGCGGCGATCAGGTCCCCGCCGATCAGCCAGGTGAGCAGGGCGATCCCCGCGACGATCGGCAGGTACCAGGTCGAGAAGCGGTCGGCCAGACGCTGGGTCTCGCCCTTGTTGGCCTCGGCCTGCTCGACCTGGCGGACGACCTTGCCGAAGGTGGTGTCGCGGCCCACGCCGTGGGCACGGATCCGCAGGCTGCCCAGCTGTGCGCTGGTCGCGGCGAAGACGCGGGTGCCGGTCTCGGCCTCGACCGGCATCGACTCGCCGGTGATGGCCGCCTGGTCGACGGTCGCCTGGCCGCTCACGACCTCGCCGTCGACGGGGATGGTGTCGCCCGGCCGCACGACCACCAGGTCGCCGACGCGGACCTGCTCGATCGCGACGACCTGCTCGGCACCGTCCCGTTCGACCCGGGCGGTGCGGGGCGCCAGCGCGGTCAGGTCGCGCAGCGACCGGCGCGCCCGCTCGGTCGTGAAGCTCTCGGCGTAGTCGCCGACGCGCATGAAGAACACCACCAGGGCGGCGGTCGCCCACTCCCCGATCGCCAGCGCCGCCAGGGCGCCGGTCGTCATCAGCGTGTGCGACACGATGCGGCCCCGCAGCGCCGCGCGGACCACCGTCCGGAACACCGGCCAGCCGAACGCCAGCACCGCCGCGGCGCCGGCCCACAGGGGCACGCGCTCGGTGACCGCGTCCAGCAGCCCCAGGCCCTCGCCGATCACGACCACCAGCAGCACCACGGCGAAGATCACGCCCATCAGCGTCAGGGCGGACCGGGTGAGGGAGGCGGCGCGCGCGACGTCGGGGTCCTCGTCCGGCGTGACGTCGGCGCTGGGCAGGGGGCAGGCGTAGCCGGCCTGGAGGATCGCCTGCCGCAGGGCGTCGACGCTCACGCGCGCCGGGTCGTAGGTCACCTCGGCCCGCTCCCCGGCGAGGAGCACCTGGGCCTGGTGCACGCCCGGCAGGTCGGTCAGGGCGCGACGGACGTTCGCGACGCAGCCACCGCAGTCCATGCCTTGGACGGGCAGCTCGACCGTTACGCGCGCTGCGTCGGTCCGGCCGGCCGCGAGGTCAGCCACGCTCGGCCTCCTCGTAGCGCGTGCAGGCGTAGACGCCCTGCGCCACGTCCGCAAGCAGGACCTCGCCGAGGGCCAGCAGCTCGTCCACGCGCGGATCGGAGGTGCGGTAGATGACGTGCCGGCCCTGCCGCTCGGAGGCCACCAGGCCGCAGTCCTTGAGGCAGGCGAGGTGGTTCGAGACGTTCGACTGCCCCAGCCCGGTCGCGTCCACGATCGCCCCGACCGAGCGGGGGCCGTCGCGCAGCGCCTCCAGGATCCGTAGCCGGGTCGGATCGGCGAAGCCGCGGAACAGCTTGGCCGTCAGGTGGATCGCGTCGGTGGAGGCCGCCATCAGCATGGGGAAAACATATCATCGCTCGCTGATGCGATGGAGCGTTCGTCAGGGCCGCCGAACGACGTACCCCTCCCCCTCGGTCGTCGCGAGGTCGACGCGCACCTCGCGCCCGCCGAAGCCGTGCACCTGGCAGCGCGCCCGCACCACGAAGCTGGTCGTTCCTTCGGGCAGGCGTACACCGGAGAGCGAGCGCGTGAACGGCTGCTCGTTCACGTGCGGATGGAGCAGCTCGCGTTCGGCCAGCACCTCGCCGGTCTCGACGTCGACCAGCTGCCAGGCGTCGGCGTAGTGGTCCCACCCGTCGTCGGCGTGGCGGACCGTGACGTCGACGCGGAGGGTCCCGTCGACCCGCACCTCGACCGCGACGAACTCGACCTGGGCGTAGTCCAGCGAGGTCTCGAAGACGGGTTCGGAGGGCGCGTCGTTCGCGAAGCCGAGGGCTCCCGTCGACAGGAGGGCGAGGAGGAGGACGCGTCGCATGCCCCCAGGGTGCCCCACGGTCCGCGCGCCGTCCGTCCGATGCCCGACGCGTCGCCGACGCGCTGCCCGCCCGGGTAGCATGCCCGCCATGCTCAGCGAACCCCCCTGCCCCGACCGGATCGACGTCCAACGCCCGGACGCGCCGGAACTGGCCGCCTTCGGCCCCCACGACGTCGGCGTCCGGACGATCGACCTGGTCGCGCACGATCGGCCCGACCTGCGGGGTCCGACCCTCGAGGCGCCGGTCGGGCGCACCGATCGCCACCAGCGGGTCGAGGTCTGGTACCCCGCCACCCTCCCCGCCGGCGTGACGGCGGGCGGCACGTACCGGGCGACCACCCCGGACGGGATCACGCACGCCACGCTGCACGGCCGGGCGGTGCGCGACGCGCCGCCCGCGACCGGGAACGCGCCGTTCCCGCTGGTGATCGTCTCGCACGGCTACCCCGGCAACCGCTTCCTTCTGTCCCACCTGACCGAAAACCTGGCCAGCAAGGGGTTCGTGGTCGCCTCGATCGACCACCCCGAGAGCACCTACGAGGACCGCGGCCCGTTCGCCAGCACCCTCTACCACCGGCCGCTGGACCAACGCTTCGTGCTGGACCAGGTCGAGCGCCTGGCCGCCGACGACGACGCGTTCCTGGCCGGCCGGGTGGACGCCTCCCGCACGGCGATCGTGGGCTACTCGATGGGCGGCTACGGCGCGCTGGTGTCGATCGGCGCCGGCGTGACCGAGGCCGCCGTCGACCTCCCCTTCGCGCCCCCCGAGCGCCTGTTGGCGCAGCACCAGGCCGGCAGCGACGCGCTCGAGGCGCGCCGCGACCCTCGCGTCGCCGCCGTGATCGCCATCGCGCCCTGGGGCATGAACGCCGGCCTGTGGGACGCCTCGGGGCTGGCGGGGATCCGGACGCCGGTGCTGTTTCTGGCCGGCAGCGCCGACGACGTGTCCGGCTACGAGCACGGCGTCCGCGCGATCTTCGAAGGTGCGGTGAACGCCGACCGGGCGCCGCGACGCCGGCCACGGCGTCGCGGCGCCCATCCCCGCGCCGCGCGTGGCCTGGCAGACCGGCACCTTCGACCACTACGCCGACCCGGTCTGGGACACGGTCCGCATGAACGACGTCGCGCAGCACGTCGCGACCGCGTTCCTGCGGCGCCACCTTCGCGACGATCTCGCGATGGACCGCTACCTCGACCTCGTACCGGACGCGGCCGACGGCGTCTGGTCGGTCGACGACGACGGCAGGCCGCGCGAGGACCACAGCTACTGGGCGGGCTTCGCGCATCGGACGGCCGTGGGCCTCCGGTTCGAGCGCCGGGGCCCGGGCCGGTAGGCTGCGCGGCATGAGCGACCCCGCGACGCCCCTCCCGTCCTCCCCGACCGTCGGCCTGCTGCACCCGGGGGCCATGGGCGCCGTGATCGGCGGGCTGCTGCGCGCGGCCGGCCACGACGTCGTCTGGTGCGCCGACGGGCGCTCGCAGGAGAGCCGCTCGCGCGCCGAGGCGGCGGGGCTGCGGGCCCTGCCCGACCTGGCCACGGTGGCGACCGAGAGCGACCTGATCCTCTCGGTCGTGCCGCCCCACGCCGCGCTGGACGTCGCTCGCGAGGTCGTGGCGTCCGGCTTTCGAGGCCTCTACCTGGACGCGAACGCCGTCTCCCCCGACCGCAGCCGGGAGATCGGCCAGGTCGTCACCCGGGCCGGCGCCCGCTACCTCGACGGCGGCATCGTGGGCCCGCCTCCGACGCGGGACGGGACCACCTGGCTGCACCTCTCCGGACCGTCCCCGTCCGAGGTCGCGGCCCTGTTCGACGGGACCGCCCTCGCGACCAACGTGGTCTCGGACGAGATCGGAGCGGCCTCCGCCGTCAAGGTGGCGTTCGCCGCTTGGACCAAGGGCAGCACCGCCCTGCGGACCGCGGTCCTCGCCTACGCCGAGGCCGCCGGCGTCGACGCCCAGCTCGCGGCGCAGTGGGACCAGCTGGAGCCCGGCTTCTGGCAGGAGGGCCGCGAGCGCGCCACGCGGGTCACGGCCAAGGCCTGGCGCTTCGAGGGCGAGATGTGCGAGATCGCCGACGCCTTCGAGAGCCAGGGCGTCCCGGGTGGCTTCCACCGGACGGCCGCCGAGGTGTACGGCCGTCTGGCTCCGCTCCGGACGGTCCCGAACGTCGACGTGGACGCCGTCGTGCGGGCCCTGACCCCCATCGACCGGGACGTATGACGAGCCCGCAGGGCCCGGTCCTGGTCACCGGCGCGACCGGTACCGTCGGTCGCCACGTCGTCCGCGGACTCCTCGCACGCGGCGTGAGCGTGCGTGCAGCCGTGCGCGAGCCGGGCACGGCCGACCTTCCAGCCGGTGCGGATCCGGTCCGCCTGGACTTCGAGGACCCGGCCACGTTCGGACCCGCGTTCGACGGGGTCGCCTCCACGTTCCTGATGCGACCGCCGCAGATCGCCGACGTGAAGGCCGGCATCCTGCCCGCTCTGGCCGTCGCGCGCCGCGCGGGGGTCCGTCACGTCGTGTTCCTCTCGCTGCAGGGCGCGGACCGCAACCGCGTCGTTCCGCACCGACGCATCGAGGACGACCTGATGCGGACCGGACCGGCCTGGACGATGCTCCGTCCCGGCTTCTTCCTGCAGAACCTGATCGCGCCGCACGGACCCGACATCGCCGAGCGCGACGAGATCTTCCTCCCGGCCGGTCGCGGCCGCACCGCCTTCGTCGACGCCCGCGACGTCGCCGACGCGGCCGTCCGAGTCCTGACCGAGCCCGGGCACGAGGGGAGGGCGTACGAGCTGACCGGCCGCACGGCCTCGACGTACGCGGAGGTCGCGACGGAGCTGTCGACCGCCCTGGGACGGCCGATCCGCTACGTCGACGCCGCACCGTGGGGGTTCTGGCGGCGCCTGCGCGGGCGCGGCCACCCCCGCGCCCAGGTCCTGGTCATGCTGGCGCTCTACGCGAGCTGTCGCCTGGGCCTGGCCGCGCACGTCAGCGACGACCTGGAACGGCTGCTGCAGCGGCCTCCTCGCTCGGTCGCCGCGTTCGCGCGCGACGCGTCCGATCACTGGCGTCCGACGGGCGACGGGACCGGTCGGCGCTAGGCTCGGAACGGCGAGGAGGCCCGCATGTCCCCCACCGAGCTGCTCCAACTGATCATCGTGATCGCCCTGGCGTACGTCGCGTTCCGCATCGGCGCCGTGCTGATGAAGGTCCTGCTGGGCCTCGTGGCGATCGCCGTGCTCGTCTGGCTGGTGACCGGCCTGCTGGGCCCGACCGATGCGGCGACGCTGTCGACCTGGCGCACGATCGCGGGCTGAGGAGGACGCATGGCCTCGCTCGAACCGGTCGCTCCCGGGGTGTGGCTGCTGCCGCTGGCGCCCCGCTACGCCCTCAACGTCTACGTCGTCGGCGACGTGCTGGTGGACGCGGGCCTGCGCTCGTCCGCCCCGCGGATCCTCGAGGCGCTCCGCGGCCATGAGCTCCACGCGCACCTGCTGACGCACGCCCACCCGGACCACCAAGGGGCCAGCGCCGAGCTGTGTCGGAGGCTGGACCTCCCGCTCTGGGTCGGCGTTCACGACCGCGCCGCGGCCGAGGAGGGCCGCTTCTCGACCGGCTACGACGACGTGCGGGCGCCGCTGTTCCGCCTCGCGGACCCGCTGGCGGGTCCCGGCCATCCGGTCGACCGGGACCTCCGCGAGGGGGACCGCGTCGCCGGCTTCGAGGTGATCGAGACGCCGGGGCACACGCCCGGCCACCTCTCGCTCTGGCGCGCATCGGACGGGGTGGTGATCCTCGGCGACGTCGCGTCGCACCGCAACCCGCTGGGGCTCCGTCGTGGGCTGCACCCGTCGTCGCGCCTGTTCACCGGCGACCGGGCGGAGAACCTGCGCTCGATCCGCCGCATCGCGGCGTTGCGGCCGCGGCTGGTGTGCTTCGGACACGGGCCGCCGCTGTTGGACGGCGAGCGCTTCGTACGCTGGGCCGACGCGCTCGCGACCCCCGAAGAAGCCGCGTAAGACTGCCGTAAGAGTCCGTCGCTAGACTCAGGTCGTGGATTCGAGGTGACTCTCCCCTTGTCATCGCCTCGCTCCCATTCTCTTCCGAACGAGAGCCCCGCGCCTCCCACGCGGGGCTCTCACCGTGTCGGGGCCAGGCCCTAGCGTCCGGAGACCGTCGATCCCACCAGCAGGTCCACCACCTCGTAGCGGAGGGTCACGCCCGGCCGGGGCACCACCTCGAAGCGCTCCCCGACCGTCCGACCCAGCACGGCCCGACCCAGCGGCGACGCCTCGCTGATCCGAAGGGTGCCCGCGCTGCCGACGTCCACGTCGAGGTCCGGGCCGATCTCCACCCGCACCTCGCCGCCCTCGTCCAGGTCGCGCAGCCGGAACGGCACGCCCGGCGCGACGTGCGAGGCCCGCTCCAACTCTCCGCTCGGGATCGTCGACGCCGCGTCCAACGTGTCGCTGAGCCGCTGCGTCCGGTCCAGCAGGTGCTCGCGCTCGGTCCGCGCGTCGCGCAAGGTGATCTCGTCGGTGTCGCAGGCGCACAGCAACTGCTCGCGCAGGAAGGCGTCGAGCTCGTCGATGCGCTGGCGGGCGCGGTCACGTTCCGCGCTCAGGCGCGCGGCGGCGTCGGGGGTGAGGCGGGTCACGCCCGGGAGCCTACGCCCAGGGAGGGCCCGCGCGCGTGCGCTGGCCTGCGCGGCCCCCCGCCCGACGCTGGCGCCTCAGAACATGTCGTCCGGGATCGGCTCGTTGATGCGCACGTCCTCGTAGCGCATCGTGGCGATGCGCTGCGACTGGCCGCCGCGGAGCTCGTACATCGTGGCGCTACGTCCCACCGCAGGGCTGCCGCGCATGGGCTCGTCGAAGACCATCAGGATCGTGGCGCCGTCGCCGCTGTCGCTCGCGACCGCCAGCAGACCGCCGTCACCAGCGAAGACGTAGCGCGTCTCCTCGGCCCCGTCGAGGCCCGCGACCTCGGTCGCGCCGGTGATCGTCACCTGGTCGCCCGCGACCAGGTCGCCGTACGAGACGGGCCCGTCGAAGGTGGCGCTCTCGACCCCCGCCAGCGGATCGTTGGGGTCGCTGGCGAAGACGTCGCCGAACTGCTCGCCCAACTCGGGCGGCAGCGGAAGGCGCATGCCGCCGACGTCCATGCTGAGCGCCCCGTCGACGATCAGGATGGTGGCCGTCATGCCGGGGGCGACCTCGGTGTCGATGCGGGCCCGCTGGCCGACGTAGTCCAGCACCGTACGACTGCGGACCTCGGCGCCGCCCTGCGCCTCGACGGTCATGACGGTGGTCTGGTCGAGGGTTTCGATCGCCTCCACCTCGGTCGGTCGCAACCCCTCCAGAAGGGCGCGGGCGCGATCGTCGATCTGCGCCGACGCCGACGACGCGAGCGATGCGGCGACGAGAGCGAGGAGGACCAGGACGGGACGGACGCGGGGAACGAGACGTCGAATCATGCGGCATGCTAGCGCTACGGCCGGGCCGAGCGGCGCGACATCGGTACGTCGCGCGCGCCTCGGTCACCGTGGCGCCGCCCCCCGGGCTCACGCGGAGCGCGCCGACCCGTCCCCGGATCGGCGCGCTCACCGGATGGAGTTCGGCGACTCAGGCCGCGCTCCACCCCGCGTCCGCCGGAACGGCCGTGCCGTTGATCATCGTCGAATCGTCCGACGCGAGGAACAGCGCCAGGGCCGCGATGTGCTCGGACTCGAGCTGGCCGGGCACGACGGCGTGCCAGGTGCCGTAGCGTCCCATCGCTTCCTGGTCGATCTGCTCGGGATCGAACGACTGCTGGATGTTGGTGTTGACCGCGCCCGCGACGATCGCGTTGCAGCGCACGCCCGCCTGGCCGTAGGTGAAGGCGGTGTTCTTGGTCAAGCCGATCAGCGCGTGCTTGGAGGCCGTGTAGGCCGCGCCTGCGGCGGCACCACCCACGCCCGCGACCGAGGCGGTGTTGATGATCGAACCGCCACCGTGCTCCTTCATGTACGGCACGGCGACCCGCATGGCGGCCATCGGGCCGTAGACGTTGACGGCCATGACGCGCTCGTAGGTCGCGTCGTCCAGCGTCGCGACCCCCTTGAAGTTGTCCATGATCCCGGCGTTGTTGCACAGCACGTCCAGCCCGCCGTAGGTGTCGATGGCGGTCTGGATCATGCCCTCGACCGCCGCGCGGTCGGTGACGTCGACGACCAGGCCGGTCATCGTGCCGCCGGCGTCCTGGACCTCCTTGGTGACGGCCTCGATCCCGTCCTTCGCGACGTCGACGCCGACGACCTTGGCGCCTTCGGCGGCGAAGCGCAGCGCCATCGCCCGGCCCATGCCGGACGCGGCGCCGGTGATGACGGCGACCTTGCCTTCGAGGTGACGATCCATGCTGAACCTCCTGGGTTCGAACGTGCCTGGCTGCACGTCCGCCACGAGCGCCGATCGCCGGTGGAGGCGTGCGCGACGCCCCATGGTATCGCCGCCCGCATGAGGTGCCTACGGCGCTTGTCCCGGGTCGGCCGGCTCGGCTCGCCACGTGCGGCGAGCGGGTAGGCTCTCCCGGTTCGCGCCGGGTCCCCTGCGGGCCCAGGCCGCCTCCGTCCGCCCCGTTCAGGAAGGACGCCCGTGAGCCAGCCGCTCCGCCACAGCCGCACGATCGACGCCTCGCCCGTGCCCTACGCCTGGGTCGTACTGGGCGCCGCCATGGCGACGATGATCATGACCATCCCCGGCCAGACGGTCGGGGTGTCGGTCTTCCTCGATCCGATCATCGACGACTTGGGGCTGTCGCGCAGCGTCGTGTCGGGGCTCTACACCGTCGGCACGCTGCTGGGCTCGCTGTCGCTGCCGTTCATCGGTCGCTTCGTCGACCGCCGCGGGCCACGCCTGTCGGTCGGCCTGATCGCCGCCGCCTTCGCCGCCGCCTGCGTGCTGATGAGCGGCGTCACCGGTCTGGTCACCCTGGCGATCGGCTTCGTGCTGATCCGGGCCCTGGGGCAGGGGTCGCTCAGCCTGGTGAGCCAGCACGTGGTCGCGCTCTGGTTCGTGCGGCGGCGCGGCTTCGCGATCGGGCTGCTGGGCCTGGGCATGGCGACCGCGACGGCGTTCGTGCCGGGGCTGCTGGAGTCGCTGGCATCGGCGGTCGGCTGGCGCAGCTCGTACGCGATCCTGGCGGCCGTGGTCGCGGCCGTCGCCCTCCCCTTGGGGGTCGCCTTCTTCCGGGGCCAACCCGAGGCGTACGGCCAGGTCCCGGACGGAGCGCGCGCCCGCGCAGGAACCCCGCCCCCACCGCCTCGCGAGTCCAACCTGTCCCTGGCCCAGGCCCGCCGCACCGGCGCCTTCTGGATCGTCGCGGCGGGCGACATGGCGATCGCCGCGCTCTCGACCGGCCTGATCTTCCACCACTTCGACATCCTGCAGCTCGCCGGCGTGGACCGGGCCGAGGCAGCGACCGTCTTCGTCCCGATCGGGCTGGTCTCGGCCGCGGCGACGCTGGCGGCGGGCGTACTCCTCGACCGGGTGCCGCCGCGCTTCGTGCTGGCCGCGATGCTCGCGGCGCAGGCCGCGGCGCTGGTGCTCGCGACCGTGGTCGGACCCGGCGGGGCGCTCCTGTACGGCGCCACGCTGGGGATCGCCAGCGGCATCCGCGGCGCGGTGTCGGGATCGACCTACGCCTACTACTTCGGCCGCCGCCACATCGGCGCGATCAAGGGCTTCGCCACGACCCTGAACGTCGCCGGCACGGCGATCGGGCCGCTCCTGTTCGCGATCGGGCGCGACCTGACGGGCACCTACGCCGGCGTGCTGATCGCGTCGGCGGCGGTACCGACGTTACTCGCGGCGGTGTCGCTGCGGATCCGGCCCCCACGCGCCGAGATCGCTCGCGACGAGCGCGCGAGCGATCCACCCACGCGGGACCGTTAGGCCGGCTGGGTCTGGTTCACGCTGAAGACCGCGCCGAACGGATCGGTCAGCACGGCGATGCGGCCGTACGGCAGGTCGAACGGCGCGACCGACACGGTGCCGCCCGCGTCCGTCGCGGCGGCGGCCGTCGCGTCGCAGTCGTCGACCTCGAAGTACGGCATCCAGTGCGGCGGCACGCCCTCCCACTCGCTCGTCATCTCCAGGATGCCGGCGATCTCGTCGTCGCCCTTCGAGAGCACCTCGTAGCGCGTCGGGATCGCTCCGCTCGACAACGGGCGCGCCTCCGCTCCGAGCAGCTCGGCGTAGAACGCCCGAGCGACGTCGGCGTCGGGCACGTTGACCTCGCTCCACCCGTAGGCGCCGTGCTCGTGGGTCACGCCGAAGCCGCGATGGCCGAGGGGCTGCCACAGACCGAAGATCGCGCCGACGGGATCCTGGACGACGGCCAGCAGGCCCTGGCCGGGCACCTCCATCGGACCTGCGACCGTCGTGCCGCCGAGTCGCGCGGCCCGCTGCGCCATCGCCGCGGCGTCGTCGGCCCGGACGTAGACGGTCCACATCGACGGCGTCTCGGTCCCCTCGGGC
>CAZJGU010000021.1:13703-34816 GCA_964545455.1 uncultured bacterium
CGGGCATCTGTCCGAGGCCTGCCGCCGCCCGGCCGTCCCTGAGCGCCATGTGGTAGTGGCCGAACTCCGGACCGCTGACGTCGTAGCTCCAGCCGAACAGCGCGGCGTAGAAGGCGGCGGCCTTCTCGACGTCCGGCGACGAGAGGTCCAGCCAGCACGGGACGCCCTGGGCGGGCGCATCATCGGGACGGGCCATGGTTTCGCTCCTCCTCCGCGACGGGCGGATGAACCACGGTAGGGGACGCGCGCCCGGTACCGCGGTGCACCTGCCCGGGGCCGCCCGGACCCGCACCGCACGTCACGCGCCGGCGACCCCTCGAAGGCGCTTGACGCTGTCCATCTCCAGCGTGACGAACTCGCCGTCGTAGAACACGGCGTGGATCACCCACGGGATCGGCAGGGCCCGTGCCTGCTCACGCGTCTCGATCCGGCGAACCCGGCAGGGGACGCCCGCCTCCTCCGCGAAGGCCGGCAGGACCACGCCGGCCCAGTGCTCCGTGAACGGGCAGGTGTTCGAGTAGTACGCCTCGATGCCGCGGCTGCCCTCGATGCGACCGGCCCGCGCGCTGTCGAGGAAGCGGGGGGCGGGCGCGTCCGGTCGGATGGCCCGCCACCACAGGTGGAAGAACGGCGGGGCCTGGTCGACGCGCACGAAGCCGTGCTTCGCGAAGAACCCCGGATCGCTCATGAACGGTCGCTTGCGGTCCCCCGTGACCGCCACGACGCCGGTCCTGCCCGCCTGCGTCGCCTCGCTCACCACGTGCTCCAGCAGGGCGCGACCGTGGCCCTGGCCCTTGAAGCGGCCCGACACCCAGAAGCAGCCGACGACCATGGCGTCGGGCGCATCGATGGGAAGCCAGGCGTGCTCCGCCGGAACGTACTCGATGAACACCTTGCCGCGCGCGTCCAGCCGCCGGAAGCGGTACCCCCAGCGGTGCTGGTCCGCCAGCCAGCGCTTCTTGGCCGCGTACCCCACGATCGACTTCGGGTCGGCGAAGGCGCAGCAGATGTGCTCGTCCTCGATGACATCGGGACCGAGTTCCAGGTACGTGTGGGACGTCATCGGGCTCCCCTCGCATTGCGCCGCGCTGCGCGGCGCCCCGTCGTCGGTCCGGTCGATCAGCGAACCTCGATCAGGCGAGCTTCGATGGCGTCGCTGCCCGATCCGTAGCGGCTGAAGCAGGGAAGCGGAAGGCCTTCCGCGACGGCGAACTCGATCTCGTCGCCCTCCTCGAGCTCCATGCGGATCACGACGCAGATCTGGCCCGCCACCTCTTCCTCGCGCTCCATGTACATCGTGCCCATGCCCATCACGCGGATCGGCGCGTCCCGGACCTGGATGTCCTCCTCGCCGAGCACCATCGGCAGCAGGAAGAAGGCCGGTCCGAACAGCATCATCGGCCCGAAGCCGAACATCGCCAGCCCGGCGCCCCCGAACATCGCGTCGGAGAGCGCGTCCTGCTCGACGCCCGCCTGCACCAGCGTCATGGTCGTGGTCACCTCGTAGACGCCGCCCACCTCGACGATGTCGATGTCGACGATGGACGATCCCTCCTCGGTGACGATCTCCATCGTGTAGCCCTGGTCGCCGTCGGGGAAGACGAACGGCATCCACTGGAAGGCCTGCGCGCCCCCCAGGGCGACGACCAGGCACGCGACGACGAACGAACGGAACCTCGGATGGGTCATGACCAGCCTCCTTCGACCACGCGACGAGCGGTCGATACCGGCAGCACGTCGAGCGTAGCAGGGCGACGTCGGGCCCGCCGTGCGCGATGGCGTCCGTTGCGCTTGAGGGACCCCGACGCGTGCCCTACAATCCAAGTGTCGAACGACCTCGGACTGCCGGGCTCAGCGCCGAAGGGCGGTCCGAACATGCCACGTTGCACCGACACCCCCCCGACCCGCAGGGCGAGCGCGGTCGCGCCACGCTCGCCGGCGGAGCGCACCTCCCGGCGGCAGCGATCCGTTCGGGTCCTGGCCTGCATCGTCGCGCTGGCCTGCGGCGTCGCACTGACGCAAGGCTCGCTGACGACGTTCGACGGAAGCGCCTACGGCTACGCCCTCGGCTACCCGAGCGGCTGGCAGCTCGAGCAGGAGGAGGGCGGCGGCTACCTCCTCATCGAACCGCCGCCAGACAGCCACGAGGCCGGGCGGGTCGCCATCGAGCTGCTCGCCGATCCGGACGTGACGGGCACGCTCGAGGAGGGCGTGGAGGACGTGCTGAGCGAGCTCCGCGCCAACCTGCTGCCCGACCTGACGGTCCAGTCGCGGACGCCCACGACGGTGTCCGGCGTGCCCGGGGTCGAAATCCAGCTCACGGGAATCGTTGAGGGCTCCCAGCCGGTCACCTACCGGCTGCTGCTGGCCCTCGACGGCCGAACCGGCTACGTCCTGTTCCTGGAAGCGCTCCGCGACGACTTCGCCTCCTTCGCCCCCCTGTTCGACGCGGTGCAGTCCTCGTTCACGTTGACGCGGACGCAGGCCGCCCCGAGCACGCCCGCCGCTCCGCTCGCGCCGCTGGGACCCGCCACGCGGACCTCGCCGATCGGGCCGAGCACCCCGCCCCCGCCGACCGCCTCGGCGCCGCCGACGGAGGTCGTCGCCGACGCGACCGGAACGGCCGACATCGGTGCCGTCGGCCCCAACGGTCGCGCCCGCGGTCAGCTCGACGGGATCGCGGACGATCTCTCCTTCCACGCCTACTACGTCGACGTCCCCGCCGGCAGCACCCGCCTCACCATCGTCCTCGACGCCGACCTCGATCTCGACCTCGCCGTCAAGCACGGCGCTCCCACCGAGCGCTTCGCCGACCGGGGCGACGGCGGCGATTGGGACTACCGCGACATCGGCACGCAGAACCCCACGACCCTCGTCGTCGACCGACCCGCCGCCGGCCGCTGGTACGTCGACGTCCTGAACGTCCTGGGTGCCGGTCGGAACGGGACCTACGTCCTCGCCTTCACCACCGAGGGCGGCAGCGCCGCACCGCCCGCCGCTCCCGGAGGCGCCACGCCGGTGCAGGCTCCGGAGATCGTCGCTCAGGAGACCGGCACCGCGTTCGTCGGCTCGCTGCCGCTGGACGGTCGCGCGCGCGGCCGACTCGTCGGCATGGCGGGGCGGGCGACCTACCACACCTACGTCGTCGAGATCCCCGCCGGCACGGCCCGCGTCACGCTCGTCCTCGACGCCGACGACGACCTCGACCTCGTGGTGAAGGGGGGATCGGAGATCCGCAGCTACGCCGACCTGGACCAGGGAGGCGACTGGGACTGCCGCGACCTCGACACGCGCAACCCCACCACGATCGTGATCGAGGCGCCCTCCCCCGGACCGTGGTACGTGGACGTCGTCAACGCGCTCGGCGCCGATCGCAGCGGAAGCTACCTCCTCAGCATCGGGACCGGGGGAGGCTTCTGATGCGCTGCCTCGCGGCCCTCGCGCTCGTCGCCGGACTCGCGATCGGGACGGTGCAGGCCCAGGGCGGTGCCTGCGCCAGCCTCGACGGACCCTTCGCCGCCGAGGTCCACGCGTTCGCCCGCACCGTCATCGAGGGCATGCACGCCGAGAACCGAGCGGACCACGTGCGCGACTACGTCCGTGTCCCCGGCTGGCCCACGGCGACGCGCGGCACCTGGGAGTTCCAGTACCCGCCCACCTGGACGCTGCGCGACAGCGGCATCCTGCACGGCTGGGTCAGCGACTCCCGCGACGCGAGCCACCTGCTCTTCGTGATCCAGGAGACCACCCAGGGCAGCCCTTCGATCGACGAGCTGTTCTACGCCCTCCTCAACGCCACGATCGGACCGCACACGCCGTGCGACCACGTCACCTTCGTGGCCAGCGACGCCACCCGCCGCTGGTTCCTCGCCGGCGCACAGGACGACGTGGGCATGGTCTACGCCTGGGTGTTCCGCTGGGTCGATGCCCGCTTCGGGCCGATGATCGCCTCGCTCAAGCTCGACGTCCAGGCGCGCGGCATCTACACGGCCTACGGCTACGTCCTCACCAGCACGCCCGAGGCCGAGCTGGGCGCCACCGTGCGTGAGGCGTTCGGTCCGATGGCGGCGACCTTCCGCGGCTCGCTCGGCGGAACGACGCGCGACGACGAGCCGAAGAAACGCAACGGGGAGGACGAGGATGCCGAGGAGGACGACGAGGATTGAGCGGCGGGGCGCCCCGCCTGTCACGACGGGGCTAGCGGGCGGCGACCGACCGTCCGGCCACGGCCGCCGCGACGCGTTCGGCGTCCTCGACGATCGCGCCCACCGCGATGCCGTGGTAGGCGTTCCCGGCCAGGTACAGCCCCGGGTGCCGTGCGAAGGCGCCTTCCGCGCTGGCGACCCGGTCCAGGTGCCCCATCTCGTACTGCGGGATCCCGCGGCGCTGACGGCGCAGCCAGGTGCGCTGCGGCGGCGCCAGCACGCCCCACGCCTGGTCGACCGCGTCCAACGCCGCGCGGCGTACCTCGTCGTCGTCGCGTTGCGGCAGGTCCGGCATCGCCGTCCCCCCGACGATCGCGCGCAGCAGCACCCGACCCTCGGGCGCGTGCGCCGGGAAGACGCTGGACTCGATCAGCACGCCCAGCACCGGCAGCTCCTCGCCGGGCGCGACCAGGAAGCCGAAGCCGTCCGGTCGCTCGCGCAGGGCGCTCGCCTCGAACGCCATGGCCACCATCGCGATCGGTGCGTCGGGCACCCCCCGCAGGGACGTGGCCGCCGCCGGCGCGAAGCCGTCCACCAGGCTCGCGACGGTCTCGGCCCCGACGGCCAGCACGACGTCGTCGACGCGTTCCTGCGACAGCGCCCCGACGCCCAGCTCGAAGCCGCCCTCGTCCAGCGGGGTCAGGCGGCTGATCGGGGACGAGGTCCGTAGCGCGTCGCCCGCCTCGGCCGCGAGGGCGTCGATCAGCACGCCCAGGCCGTCCGCGAAGCTCCAGGTGGTCTTGGCCACCTTGGCCCGGTCCTTCATGCCGGCGATCGCGGCGACGACCAGCGAGCGGTGCTCGCGTTCCATCGTGCGCATGACCGGGAAGGCGGCGTCGACCGACAGTCGCCGAGCGTCGCCGCCGTACACGCCACGCACCATCGACCCCAGCAGCACGGCGGCCGCCTCCTCGCCGATGTGCCGGGCGGCGTAGTCGTGGACCGACTCCTCGTGGTCGACGCGCTCGGCGTGGATCGGCTCGGCCAGGATGCGGAAGCGGCCCTCGGGCGTGAGCGGCGCGAACTCGAGAAGCGAGATCGGATCGTTCGGCAGCAGGTGCAGGCGTCCGCCGTGGAAGATGTGCCGCCGGTTGGCCGAGCGGTCCGCCTGCACGACCTGGTCGGTCAGGCCGAGGTCCGCCACCAGATCCGCGACCGGGCCCGCGCCGGAGCGGAAGGCGTTGGCGCCCCACTCGACCACGAAGCCGTCCTCGCGGACCGTGCCCAGCATGCCGCCGGGGCGGTCCGAGGCCTCGTAGACGGTCACCTCCACCGCCCGGCCCTCGCGTCGCGCGTCGCGCCGGATCGCGTGCGCGGCGGCCAGGCCGGCCAGGCCCCCGCCGACGATCGCGATGCGTCGCGCGGCGTCGTCGCCGGCGGCGCGCGAGGGACCTGTGGGCGGTGCGACCTGGGTCATGTCGGTCCTTCCGAGCTCGCCGGGGCGAGCGACTAGATGAAGAGCGTTTGCGCCCCCGCGGAGATGTCGATGAACTCCGAGGCGTTCAGCACGCCGTCGACGCCCTCGTAGAGGTCGGCCAGCTCCAGGCCGTTCATCTCCATCGACATGCGGCAGGCCCACAGGCGGCCGCCGGCGTCCTTGATGGTCTCGAGCATCTCGGGGACGGGCGGCACCTCGAGCTCGGCGATCTTGCGGCGCATGGCGCGCGTCGCCATCGCCTGCATGCCGGGCAGGCCGGCGACCGCGGCCGGCACGTGCGTCGCGGGGTTCGCCGAGGGCGTGAAGGCCAGCCGGTGCATGGTCGAGCGCTGGATGATCTCGAAGCCCCAGAAGGTGAAGAACAGGTCGGTCGCCACCCCTTCGCCCAGCGCCGCGTTGGCGAGGATGAGCCCGGGGTAGGCCATGTCCAGCGACCCCTTGGAGCAGATGATGCACAGCTTCCGCTCGGCATCGGCCGCTGCGCCGAAGTCGGGGACGGGCCGTCCGGCCGGACCCGCGCTCACACGCACCCCACCGGCTTGGGCACGCCCGCGAGGTAGGCGATCTTCTTGGCCGGCTTCTGTGGGAACAGCGCGAACAGCCGCCGGGTCTCGAAGCCCCCGACCGCCTTGAGGCGCCGCAGCGTGGCGGTCGTGCCCCGCTCGGCGTAGTCGTCGCGCACGAAGCGCACCACCGCCAGGCGTTCCTCGTCCAGCGCCAGGCCCAGGTCGGCGGCCAGCTCGGCCCCGATCTCGGGCGTCCACTCGCCGAACTCGGTCATGAACCCTTCGGCGTTCACGTGGACGACCTGGCCTGCGATCGTGACCTCGAGCACCTCGTCGGTCGCGGCCGCGCTCACGACATCCTCCGCATCGTGCGCAGCAGCAGCAGGACGTTGTCGCCCAGGGCCTCGACCCCCTCGCCGTCGAACTCCTCGACCACCTTGTCCAGCACCCGGCCGCTGGCGCCCAGCACCTCGCGGTAGCCCTTGTCCTCCAGGCGCTGCAGCTTCTCGCGCGCGCCGGTCAGGGCGCTGGCGACGAACGGACCGGCGTCGCGCACCAGCTCGTCGAAGGCCTGCCAGCGCTCGCGGTCGCGCCGGGCTTCCTCGGCCAACGTGACCAGCAGCGCCTCGATCCGCTCCAGGCGTTCCTCGAGCGTCGCGTCGTCGCGTGCCGCGGCCGACGCGGGGGCCGACGCCACCGGCCCGCTCACGCCGCCACCTCGGACGCGTCCGCGGGACGAACGCCGGGGAGCGGCAGCTCGTGGCCGCGGAGCAGAAGGTGCCAGTAGCTCCACTTGAACAGCATCTTGCCTGCGTGGTTCATCGCCGTCTCCTCCAGCAGGGTGAACGGGCCGATCCCCGGCAGCGGAAAGCGTCCCGGCTTGGGCGGGGTCCGGTAGTCGTAGGCCAGCAGCACGGCACGGTCGTCGCCGGTTTCGACGAAGCACTCGACCTGGCCGCCGTAGGCGGCGGGCAGGGGACGCCCCTCGGCGCGGGCGACGACGTTGTCGACGAGGACCGAGGCGGCGTGGTGGGCCGCCGACCCGGACTTGGAGATCGGCAGGTCGGCCGCGTCACCGACGGCGAAGACGTCGGGCTGGCGCTTCGACTGCAGCGTCGCCGGGTCCACCTCGACGAAGCCGGCGTGGTCCTCCAGCCCGCTGCCCTCCAGGGCACGCGCCCCGGCGTGGACGGGGACCGTCACCAGCAGGTCGTAGCCGACCACGCGATCGTCGTAGCTGCGCAGTTCGCGCGCCTGCGGGTCGACGGACTCGACGACCAGGTCGGTCTCGAGCGCGATGCCGCGCTGCTCCAGCAGGTGCCCCAGCCGCGCGGACGCGTCCGGCGTGGTGAAGGCCCCGTCGAGCGGCGTGGCGTAGACGATCTCGATGCGATCGCGGACGCCGCGCTCGCGGTAGAACGCGTCGGCCAGGAAGGCGAACTCCAGCGGCGCCACCGGACAGGTGATCGGCAGCTCGTTCACGTGCACGACCAGGCGCCCCTGCTCGAAGCGTGGGAGCGCGTCGCGCAGCGCCTCGGCCCCCTCCAGCGTGTAGAACTCGTGGATGGTGTCGCGCCAGGCCGGACCAATCAGGCTGGGTGTCAGGTCGGGACGCAGCGCGCTTCCGGTCGCGACGACCAGCAGGTCGTAGCCCAGCTCCCTGCCGCCTACGAGGGTGACGGCGTGGCGCTCCGCGTCGACGGAGGCGAGTTCGCCCAGGATCCAGTCGACGCCGTCGGCCAGCAGGTTCCGCTTGGGACGCAGCACGTCCGACCGGTCGTAGCTGCCGAACGGCACGAACAGGTAGCCCGGCCGGTAGTGGTGCGCCTCGTCGGCGTCCACCACCGCGATCCGCCAGGCGTCGCCCGGCAGGCGCTCGCGCAGCCGGTTCGCCACCAGCGTTCCAGCGCTTCCGCCCCCGAGAACCAGCACGGTCCTCATGGAGCCCCCTCGCTCGTCGTCGGTTCCATCGGCCATGTCGGACCATCGCGGATCGCCCGTAGCGACGACAGGGCAGAACGTCCTTGACGGCGTCGCTCGGCGCCGTGTCGGTCGGTTACTTGACCGAGGCGTGTCGAGGCTCCGTGCCATGCTCCGACCATGCGACGTCTCCAGCGCACGTTCCGGTCCCTCGCCGTGGTCCTCGCGGTCGGCCTGCTGGGTCAGGCCTCGGCCCAGGACGCCTGGCTCGACCACCCGCTCCGCGACGCCGCCACCGGCGAGACGTTCACCTTGCGCACCGACGCCGGCCAGGTCCTGCTGGTCGAGACGATGGCGACCTGGTGCGGCAGCTGCCGACGGCAGCTCACGAACCTGCGCGAGGCGCGCGAAACGCTCGAGGCGGCCGGCGTCCCCGTCGCCTACGTCGTGATCAGCGTCGAGCGCGGCCTGCCCGATGCGGCGCTGGCCGCCTACGCCGAGGAGCAAGCGTTCCCCTTCCGCTTCGCCGTCGCGGACGACGCCCTGCTCGGGCACCTGGTCGACGCCTTCGGTCGGGGCGTCCTCAACCCGCCCAGCACGCCCCACCTGATCGTCGCGGCCGACGGCGCCGTCGGACCGCTTCGGACCGGCTTCACCGCGCCGGACGAGCTGGTGGCGCTGCTGACCGCGGCCGCCCCCTGAGGCCGCCCCGGGCGTGGACCCGCTGCTGCAAGGCTTCCTGCTGGGCAACGGCGCGATCCTGACGAACGCCTGCCTGCTCCCCCTCTACCCGGGCTTGATCGCCTTCCTGGCCGCCCAGGAGCACGATCGTCCCCAGGCGGGCCGCTGGCTGGGCCTGTTCGTCCTGGCGGGCGTGCTGGTGCTGATGCTGGCGCTCGGCGGGGTGCTGATGGCGTCGCGCGTGGCGGTGGCCAGCTGGCTGCCGTGGCTGCTCCCGCTCACCTACGCCGTCGTCGCGTTGCTGGGCGTGGCCCTGCTGCTGGGCCGCAACCCGTTCGCGCGGCTGTCGACCGGATCGCTGCCCGGGCTGCGCGACCCGCGCGCCTCGGCGTTCGTCTACGGCCTGGCGCTGGCGCCGATGACGCTGCCGTGCACCGGGCCCATCATCGTGGCGGCGTTCGTGCTGGGGGCGGGCGACCCGCGGGCGCTGGGCGTCGAGCTGAGCTACGTCCTCGCCTTCGGGATCGGTTTCGGCTGGCCGCTGATCCTGCTCCCGTGGCTGGCGCAGGCCCGTCAGCAGGCGGCGACCCGCTGGCTGGCCCGGCACCACGGCACGGCGTCGCGACTGTCGGGCGCCCTGCTGATCGCGATCGCCGCCTGGGGCGTCGCGACCGAGATCGTGCCCAACCTGGCGTGAGGGCCACGTCGCCCGGGTGGTGACGCCACGGCGACCGCGGCTCGGGGTCAGCGGCTCAGGGACGGCGCCTCAGCGGTGGCTCCAGTCGTCCGGATCGTCGGTCGCGCTGGGCGACAGGCCCAGCACGTCGCCCTCCGTCGTCACGCCCAAGCCCAGGACGGTGCGGTTGGCGTAGGCGAAGTAGGCGGTCACCTGGTTCACCTCGAGGATCTCGCCGTCGTCCAGGCCGGCCTCGCGCATCGCGACCAGCAGCGAGCGGTCCAGCGACGCCGGCTCGACGGTGAGCGCGCGGGCGTAGCGGAGGGCCGCCAGCTCGCGGCCGGCGAAGGCACGCTCCGGCGCGTCCGCCTCCAGCGCGGCGCGGATCTCGTCGGCGCGGGCGTCGTCGTCCAACAGCCGTCGCAACCCGGTCCAGTGGTGCTCGACGCAGTAGGCGCAGCCGTTGAGCAGGCTGACCTGGACCCCGATCGCTTCGAGGAAGGCGCGCGGCAGCTGGTTGCGCGCGTGGTGCAGCACGGCCTTGTAGAGGGCCAGGTGGCCCTCCATGCCGTGCGGGCGGAGGCTGTGGACGGCCATGATGTTGTCGACCGCGCCCTCGGGACCCCGGAGCCGGCGGTAGAGCTGCTCCAGCCGGCCGCTGGCCTCCTGCGGGTCGATGGTCTCGATCCAAGCGATGTCGTCGCGCGGCATGGGCGATGCTACCCCTCGGGTCCGGCCCGCGACCCGGGTGCGATGCGCCGCCGCAGCTCGTCGAGCTGCCGCACGAGCGCCTCGGCGTCGCGCCCGTACTCGAGCGTCAGCGCCCAGGGCTCGGTGCGCGCGAGCACCCGCTCGAGCAGCTCGTGGTCCCGGTCCCGCAGCGTCTCGTGCGCGTCCCACAACGCCCCGTCGCGCGCCCGCGGGCCGCTCAGGTGCAGGGCGCGCACCCGCTCGAGCGGCAGCGCGTCCAGGTACGCCTCGGCCGTCATCCCCAGCCGCGAGGCCGACACCTGCGCGTGGGCGAGGTCCAGCAGCATCCACGCTCCGGTCGCGTGCAGCAGCTCGCGCAGGAACGCCGGCTCGCAGACGTGCTCGTAGGCGCCGCCGCCCTGCAGGTCGAGGTTCTCGAGCAGGACGGGCACGGGACAGCGGGCCCGCAGCTCGCGCACCGTCATCGTCATCGCGGCCAGCGTCGCGGCGCGGTCGAGCCCCGGGCCGACCGGCTTCATGCCGTCCGCGAAGGCGACCGCCGGGGCGGAGAAGCCGACGTGCAGGCTGAGCCACGGCGCTCCGGTGGCCGCCAGCGCGGCCTCGCTGACGGTCCAGGCGTCGTGGTCCGCCAGCGCGTCCGGGTGGGCCAGCGACCAGTCCCAGACCGGGACGTGCAGCAGCAGCGGGTGATCGGTGAACGCCTCGCGTGCGCTGGCCACCTTCGGTCCGGACGTCTCGACCGCGTCGACGTCGAGGCGGCCGCTCGCGGCCAGCGCCCGCGAGGTCTCCGTGTCGTTGACGGCCAGGCGCATGGCTGTCGAGTCTAGCGCGTCGTGTTGGCCCGCTCCCGCGGCAGGGACGTTCGGCTCGCGCGGGCCGCGCGGCAGCAGGTAGGGTCGGGGGGTGACGACCCGCACCCGCCGTACCGACGTGCCCCCGGCGGCCACGGTCCGCCGCGTCAGCTTCGAGGAGGCGCAGCGCTACGACCGTCCCGGCCCGCGCTACACCTCCTACCCGACCGCCAACGAGTTCCATGGCGGCTTCGGACCCGGCGACTACGCGGCGGCCCTGCGCTCCGCCGCGGACGTCGACGCCCCGCTGTCGCTGTACCTGCACCTGCCGTTCTGCGAGGAGCGCTGCCTGTACTGCGCCTGCAACGTCGTCATCTCGCCCCACGCCTACGTGAGCGAGCCCTACCTGGACCACCTCGAGGCCGAGATGGACCTGGTCGTGGCCCAGCTGGGCCAGGCCCGCCCGGTCGCGCAGCTGCACCTGGGCGGCGGCACGCCGACCTACGTCTCGCCGGCGCAGATGGACGACCTGATGACGCGGCTGGAAGCGCGCTTCGCCTTCACCCCGGACGCCGAGAGGGCGCTCGAGGTGGACCCGCGCGTCACCACCCGCGAGCACCTCGAGGTCCTGGTCCGCCACGGCTTCAACCGCCTGTCGCTGGGCGTGCAGGACTTCGACCCGACGGTGCAGGAGGCGATCCACCGGGTCCAGTCGGTCGAGCAGACCGAGGCCCTGATGCGCACAGCGCGGGAGCTGGGCTTCGGGTCGCTCAACGTCGACCTGATCTACGGCCTGCCGCACCAGACGCCGGACTCCTTCGCCCGGACGATCGATCGCGTCGTCGACCTGGCCCCCGATCGTCTGGCGGTCTACTCGTTCGCGCTGGTGCCGTGGCTCAAGCACCACCAGAAGCTGCTGCCGCAGGAGGCGCTGCCCTCCCCCGAGACCAAGCTGGAGCTGCTGCAGACCGCCCGCGAGGGCCTGATCGCCGGCGGCTACCTCGACATCGGCATGGACCACTTCGCCCTGCCGGAGGACGAGCTGGCCACCGCCCAGCGCGACGGTCGGCTGTGGCGCAACTTCATGGGCTACACGACGGTGCGCGCCCCCGACATGATCGGGCTGGGCGTGTCGTCGATCGGCTCGGTCGGCCGCACCTTCGCGCAGAACGAGAAGAAGCTGAGCCGCTACTACCAGGCGCTGGACGCCGGCCGCCTGCCGGTCGAGCGCGGCTACGGTCTGAGCGAGGACGACGCCGTTCGGCAGCACGTGATCCGCACCTGGATGTGCCACTTCCGGATCGACGCGCGCGAGGTCGAGGAGCGCTTCGGGGTCGACTTCGCCTCCTACTTCGCGAACGAGCTGGCCACGCTGCGGGCCGACTTCGAGCCGGAGGGCCTGGTGCGCGTGCACGAGGGCGGGGTCGAGGCCGAGGAGCTGGGCCGGCTGTTCCCCCGCAACGTCGCGATGGTCTTCGACGCCTACCTGCGCGCGCCGCAGGACGGCGGCCCGCGCTTCTCGCGGACGGTCTGAGCGTGCCGACCCGCGCGCCCCGCATCGTGATCATCGGCGGGGGCCTGTCCGGCCTGGCCAGCGCCTGGACCACGCTGCAGGCGCTGCCGGATGCGGACGTGACGGTCCTGGAACGCGAGGCGGCGCCCGGCGGCTGCGCCCGCAGCGACGTCGTGGACGGCTACCTCGTCGATCGCGGTCCCAACGGCTTCCTGACCAACGTGCCGGAGAGCTACGAACTGGCCCAGGCGGTCGGCCTGGGCGACCGCCTGACGCCCGCGACCGACGCCGCCAAGCAGCGCTCGCTCTGGTTCAGGGGGGCGCTCCGCGCCCTGCCGACCGGTCCGGGCGCGTTCCTGACCAGCGAGCTGCTCTCGCCGCTGGGGAAGGCGCGCGTCGCGCTGGAGCCGTTCATCGGCCGGGCCCCGGCCGGCTCGGACGAGACGGTCCACGGCTTCGCCGCCCGGCGCCTTGGCACGGAGTTCGCCGACGCCTTCATCGCGCCGATGGTGCTGGGGATCACCGCGGGCGACGCGACCCGCACCAGCCTGCGCTCGTTGTTCCCGCGCCTGGCGCGGCTGGAGGACGAGCACGGCGGTCTGGTGCGCGGCATGATCGCCCGACGCCGCGCAGCCAAGGAGCACCCGACCGAGCAGGTGGGCGGTCCGTCCGGCCCGGGCGGGCGCCTCACCAGCTTCGCAGGCGGCGGCGCCGAGACCCTGATCGAGGGCCTGCACCGGGCGCTGGGCGACCGGGTCCGCACCGGGGCCACGGTGGTCGGCCTGGACCGGAACGAGGGGGGCGGCTACCGCGTGCGCCTCGCGGACGGCGAGACGCTGGAGGCCGACCGCGTGGTGGTGGCGACCCCGTCGTTCGTCGCGGCCGACCTGCTCGAGGCCGTCGCGCCCGACGCGGTCGACGATCTGCGGGCGATCCCGTACGCCGGCGTGCGGGTGCTGGGGCTGGGCTTCGACCGGGTGGACGTGCCGCGACCGCTGGACGGCTTCGGGTTCCTGGTGCCGCGCGGGCACGGCGTGCGGATGCTGGGCTGCCTGTGGACCTCGACCCTGTTCCCCTGGCAGGCGCCGGAGGGCAAGGTGCTGCTCCGCGTGATCGCGGGCGGCCTGCCCGATCCGGAGTTCGTGGACCTGAGCGACGACGAGGCGCTGGCGATCGTGCGCCGCGACCTGGAGCGCAGCATGGGCATCGTGGCGGAACCGGAGATGGTCCACCACGTCCGCTGGGAGCGCGCCATCCCGCAGTACTGGCAGGGCCACGGCGACCGGGTCGCGCGGGCGATGGACGCCGCGCGGCGGGCCGGAGGCCTGCACCTGACCGGCAACGCCTACAACGGCGTGGGCTTGAACGACTGCGTGCGCGACGCGCACCGCATCGCGGACGAGTTGCGCACCTCGCTGACCGCCGCCTGACCGGGCCCCGACGCGACGCGCGCCGCATCGCGGACGAGCTGCGCGCCGCCCTGACCGCCGCCTGACCGGGCCCCGACGCGACGCGCGCCGCCCGGCGAAGGGCGGCGCGCGAGCGCGACGGTCGACCGGGGCTCAGTTGGCGGCGCCGGCCGCCTCCTTGCGACGCTTCAGCTCCTGCAGCAGGATGCGCGTGACGGCGCTGTGGCAGGTGCTGCAGGCGGTGCTGGTGTGCAGCGCCGGCGCCAGCTCCTCGAAGCTGGTCAGGCCGTGGTCCTTGATCGCGCGGCGCACGTCGGCGGTGGTGAGGCGGTGCTCGTCGCAGACGTCGTAGTGCACCGGGGCGCTCAACGCCCAGCGCTCGGGATCGGCCTGGTGCTCGGCGAAGCGGTCCTGCCAGAAGCTCCGCTCGAAGTCGACCATGGCGACCTCGAAGGCGGCCATGTCGGCCGACAGGGTGACCCCCTCCTCGGCCAGGCGGGCCTCCTCGTCCAGGAAGGGCGCTTCGAAGTCGACGAGCAGGTCGACCGCTTCGGCCATGACCGGGTCCAAGGTGTCGCGCTGGGCCTGCAGGGCCCGCAGGTTGGCGGACGTCCAGGGGTCGTCGGGCGCGTCGATCATCAGCAGCGGCAGCACCAGCTCCTTCGCCTCCTGCACGGCGGCGACGGCGGCCTCGATGAAGTCGCGTTGCTTGGTGATCATCAGCAGATCCTCGGGAGCTGTTCCTCGATCGGCATCTCGAGGACGCGGCGACTGCCGTAAGCGGTCTCGACCAACGCGACGCCCTCCGGCTTGACGACGACGTCGCCGACGACGGCGGCCTCGCGGCCGTAGGGGTGCGCCTTCATGGCGCCCAACGCGGCGTCGGCCTGCTCGGGCGGGACGATCATGAGGACCTTGCCCTCGTTGGCGGCCAGCAGCGGGTCGATGCCCAGCATCTCGCTGTACTGCTCGACGATGTCGTGGATCGGCACGGCGACGTCGAAGACGCGCATGCCCCACGGCTTCCTCAGCACGACCTCGTTGGCGACGGCCGCCAGGCCGCCGCGGGTGACGTCGCGCATGAAGCGCACGCCGGGCGCGACCTCGAAGATGCGCTCGATCATTCCGTTGAGGGGCGCGACGTCCGACTCGAGGTCGGCGCCGAGGTCCAGACCCTCCCGCCGCGCCATCACGGCGATGCCGTGGTCGCCCAGGGTGCCGTTGACCAGCACCTTGTCGCCCGGGCGGACCTGATCGGTGCCCAGCGTGCGCCCGTCGGGCAGGAAGCCGACGCCGGCGGTGTTGACGAACAGGCCGTCGCCCTTGCCGCGCTCCAGCACCTTGGTGTCGCCCGCGACGATGGCGACGCCGGCCTCGTCGGCGGTCGCCTTCATCGAGCGCACGACGCGTTCGAGCTCGTCCATGTCGTAGCCCTCCTCGAGCAGGAAGGCGGCGGTCAGGTAGGCGGGTCGGGCGCCCATCACGGCCAGGTCGTTGACCGTGCCGGCGATCGCCAGGCGACCGATGTCGCCGCCTGGGAAGAAGGTGGGCGTGACGGTGTGGCTGTCGGTGCAGAACGCCAGCCGGCCGCCGTGGTTGTCGACGATGGCGGCGTCGGTCAGCTCGCGCAGCGGTGCGTTCCCGAAGACCGAGACGAACAGCTCCTCGATCAGTTCCAGGCTGAGCTTGCCGCCCGAGCCGTGGGCCAGGCGGACGGTGGCGTAGCGGGAGGCCGCCTTGCTGCGGGCGGGCGTGCCGCCCTCAGACGGTCTCGACATGGAGCTTCCCCTTGTGCATGCCGTAGATGTACCAGGCGCGGCAGGTGCCCTCGTGGCTGACCATGCACGGGCCGTAGGGGGCGTCGGGCGTGCACAGCTTGCCGAACACGCCGCACTCGTCGGGTCGGATCTGGCCCAGCGTCACCTCGGCGCAGCGACAGCCCTTGGGGTGCTCGGCGGCGGCCAACTCGGTCTCCTCGAGCTGATCCGCGAAGCGAAGGGCGGCGCTGTAGCGCTGGTACTCGGGTCGCAGCTTGTAGCCGGACTCGGGGATCTCGGCGATGCCGCGCCAACGGATCGGACCGAGCTCGAAGACCTCGTCGGTCTCGGACTTGGCCTTGGCGTTGCCGTCGTACTTGACCAGTCGGTTGTAGGGGTTGGCGATCTCCGCGCGATCGTCGCGCAGCTGCTCGAGCAGCTCGATGACGGAGGCCATCACGTCGACCGGCTCGAAGCCGCCCGAGGCGCAGGCGATCCCCTGCTCGGCCAGGTGCTCGTAGACGCGCAGGCCGGTGATCGTGACCGCGTGCCCGGGCAGGATGAAGCCTTCGATGTCGAAGCCGTCCAGCGTCGGCAGCAGGTGCGTAGCGGGCGGCGTGTAGTAGTTGGCCTCGATGATCGAGAGGTTGTCGGGCACGCCGCGCTTGAGCATCGCGGCGACCGCCACGACGGTGGTCTCGAAGCCGACGGAGAAGAAGACGACCTGCTTGTCGGGATTCTCGCGCGCCAGCTTGGCCGCGTCGAAGGCGCTGTAGACCGCGCGCACGTCGCCGCCGCGCATGCGCGCGTCCAGCAGGCTCATGCGCACGTCGCCGCGTCGCTCCCCTTCCAGCGGGATGCTGCCGGGGACGGCCAGCATGTCGCCGAAGGAGGCGACGATCGTGTCCGGCAGCAGCGACAGGCGGATCGCCATGTTGATGTACTCGTTGTCGCAGACGCACACCGGGCAGCCGGGACCGGCCATGACCTCGACCGAGTCGGGCAGAAGGTCGCGCAGCGCGAAGCGGCCGATCTCGTGCTCGTGGGTGCCGCAGATGTGCATCAGCTTGACGGGGCGTCCGAGCTCGCCCGCGAGGTCGGCGATGCGGCGCTGCAGCTTGCCGACCAGGGCGGCGTCCTTGTAGGTCTCGGGCGCGAAGGCGAAGGCGTCCGCGTCGGGGGCGGCCGCCACGCCGTCGGGGCGGGCGGGAGCGCGCTCAGGCACGGCGCTCGCCGTCCACCGGTTCGAGATACGTCTGGATCAGGCGTAGATTCGCTTTGGCGTCGTCGGGATCGATCTTGTCGATGGCGAAGCCGGCGTGGACGACCACCCAGTCGCCCGGCTTCAGGTCCTCGACCAGCCCGATGAAGCAGTGTTGCGTGGCTTCGCCGAGCTTGATGAGGCAGCTGTCCTCGTCGAAGACCTCGACGACCTCGTGCGGGATACCAAGGCACATAGGAGACTCCCCTTTCGCGGAAGTGCGGCGCGCCTTCGGGCGCGCGTCGCGGCGTGCGGGCACGCCGCGGGTCGAACGCTGGATCAGGCCTGCGCCTTGGCGGCGCGACGTTCGCGCAGCCAGTCCAGCCAGGGGCGCATGCCCTCGCCGGTGCGGGCCGAGACTTCGAAGACCTCCGCGGCGGGCGCCACCGACCGCACGCTCGTCAGCGCGCGCTCGCGGTCGAACCCCACCGCGTCCGCGATGTCGATCTTGTTGATGACGACCGCGTCGGCATCCTTGAAGATCCGCGGGTACTTGAGCGGCTTGTCCTCGCCCTCGGTGACGGACAGCATCGTGACGCGGACGTCCTCGCCGAGGTCCCACGCGGCGGGACAGACCAGGTTGCCGACGTTCTCGATGACGACCACGTCGAGGCCGTCGAGATCGAGGCCGTCCACGGCGCGCGCGACCATCTCGGCTTCGAGGTGGCAGACGGTGCCGGTGACGATCTGGACCGAGGGGGCGCCGGCGCCGTGCAGGCGGACCGCGTCGTTGTCGGTCTCGAGGTCGCCGACGACGATGCCGACCGACAGGTCGCCGGCCAGCTCGCGGACGGTCCGCTCGAGCAGCGCGGTCTTGCCGGAGCCGGGCGAGGAGACGATGTTCAGCACCAGCCGCGGTCCGAACCGTTCCCGGTTCTGCGCGGCGACGCCGTCGTTGTGGGTCATGAGCGACTTCTGGACCTGCACCGTCCGTACGTCGACCGTGGCGGTCACGCCGTGGTCGTGCAAGCGGACGTCGCGGGTCGCGACCTCGTCGGGCATCAGTTCGACACCTCCTCGTGTCGTGCGGGGCGCACGCTTCCCATCATGCGACCTCGAGGTGCGACAGCTGCAGCTCGCGTCCTTGACGCAACTCGGCCGACGGCGTATCGCAGGTCGGGCAGAGCGCGATCCCGTAGCGGTTGTCGAGCTCGAAGTCGCTCTCGCAGCGTGCGCAGTGGGCGATGGCCGGCAGGTAGTCCACCTCGAGCCGGGCGCCCTCGGCCATGGTGCCCTGCTTGGCTCCGCTGAAGGCGAAGTCCAACGCTTCGGGCACCACGCCGGCCAGCGCGCCGATCTCGAGGTGGATCGCGTCGATGCGCGTCGCTCCCTCGGCCCGCGCGCTGCGCTCGGCCAAGTCGAGCATGCTCATCACCAGGGAGAACTCATGCATGCGCGAGGACGATCTCCTCCACGGCCAGCGCGTCGTCGGCCCCCAGCTCGGGGGCGAGGTCGACGACGTCCACGCCGAGCGCCTCGAGCTCGCGCAGCAGCACGGTCTCCAGGGCGGGCATGCGGGTTCGGATCGGATCGGACAGCACCGCTCCGACCTCGTTCGTCTCGAACTCGATCGGGCGCACGCCGATGGCGACGATGGTGACGTCGGGCAGGTCGCCGTGCAGGTCCATGGCGGTCAGCAGGTCGGGCACCTCCCACTCGTGCGAGGAGAGCTTGCCGTAGCCGATCTCGTCGGGGACCTCGCCCTTGCCGAAGCGGTAGACCTTGCCGGGAGGCGCGGCGACCGCGTCGATCAGGACGACGTGGCGGTACTCGGCGATCATGTTGAGCAGGTGCCAGCCGAGGGTGCCGCCGTCGACGACGTCGACACCCTCGGGGAACGCGTACCTGCGGAGCAGGTGGTGGATGAGGTGCACGCCCGCCCCTTCGTCGCCGTAGTAGACGTTGCCGACACCGAGGACGAGGAGGGGGCGCGCGTCGTTCACGATGCGGAGCCCTTCTTCTTCTCGTCCGGACGCTTGAGGTCCTCTTCCGTAGCCGGGCGGGCGTCCTTCATGTCCTCGGCCGCGAAGCCGGAGATGATGCCCTCGACCAGCAGGTTGCCGGTGCGGCTGCTGTTCCAGACCGCCATGTAGATGTGGACGAAGGTGAAGATGATGAAGAACCACATCGTCACGTGGTGCAGCATGCGCACCTGCGCGATGCCGCCCAGCCACACCTCGATCGGCGACAGCAGGCTGGCGCCCCAGCTGGCCAGACCGCCCTGCACGTAGGGTGCGGCGATCAGGATGCCGGTGATGCTGATGACCAGCAGCGCGGCGTAGAGGAGCGTGTACACCAGGTACTGCAGCGGGCCGTAGTTGCTGTAGCGAAGGTGCGGGTGCTCCTTGCTGAACAGCAGGTAGAACGCCAGCTGGTCGCGCCAGGCCTTCCAGTCGAACAGGATCGGCGCCATGCGCAGCTCGGCCCCGAGGCCCAGCTTGCCCTCCTTGGTGACGAACAGGAACTGGTAGATCCGCGCCAGCGTGAACGCCAGCAGCAGCCAGCCCGCCGCGACGTGCCAGCCGCGCACCTGCGCCATGATGAAGTTGAACGACGTCTCGGTCGACAGGCTACGCGCCAGGAACGGGTTGCCGAGGTAGATGCCGCTCAGGACCAGCCAGATCAGCAGGCCGTTGCGAAGCCAGTGGGAGATGCGCACGAACCGTCCGAAGACGTACACGACCAGCTTGGGACGGCCCTGGCGCTCGAGCACCACCGCGTTGCGGGGCTTGCGGGCTCCGGGGGTCGTGGTAGCCACGCCTCACACCTCCACTTCGTGGTGCGCGATCTCCTCCCCGTCGCGGTTCAGGATGTGGACCGCGCAGGCCAGGCAGGGATCGAACGAGTGGACCGTCCGCACCACTTCGAGCGGGCGCTCCGGATCGGCCATCGGTTGACCGACGAGGGAGGCTTCGTAGGCGCCGCGCTGTCCGCGCCCGTCCTTCGGGCCGGCGTTCCAGGTCGAGGGCACGACCGCCTGGTAGTTGGCGACCGAGCCGTCCTGGACGGTCAGCCAGTGGCTCAGGCTGCCGCGCGGCGCTTCCGCCATCGCCCAGCCGGGGCCGTCCTGCTCCTCGTAGCGGGCGAAGAAGCGGTCGTCGCCGCTGGAGACGTTGGAGGTCAGGTCGGTGACCATCGAGGGCACGTGGTCGGCCACGATCTTGGTCTCGAGGCCGCGCGCGACGGTGCGTCCGACGGTGGAGTACCAGAACTCGAACGGCACACCGAGGGTCGCGGTGTAATCGTCCATGATTGCGCGGACGGCTTCGTTGCCGCCGGCGTAGGAGACCAGCATGCGGGCCAGCGGGCCGACCTCGACGGGCATGCCGTCGTAGCGGGGGGCCTTGATCCAGCTGTAGCCGCCCTCGGTCTTGAGCGAACCGTCGTCCGCGAAGCCCTCGTAGGCCGGGTTGGTCTGACCGTCCAGGGGGTGCAGCGACTCGGCGCCGCCGTCGTAGGTGTACCAGGAGTGGGCGATCTCCTCGCCGATCTTCATCGGGTCGACCTCGTGGACGGTCGACAGGTCGCGGTCCATGACCAGGCCCGGCTGGAGGAAGAAGGCGCGATCGGCCCAGGGCGCCTCGTTGAGCGACATGGCGCCGAAGCTCATGTAGTTGCCCAGGCCGCCGCCCTCGCCAGCGAGCGCCTCGTCACGGTAGCGATCGCCGATCAGGGCCATGTCGGGCAGGTAGGCCCGCTCGACGAAGTCGGCCGCCTTGGCCATGAGGAACTGGTACTCGGCGATCCGGTGCGCGTCCAGCGCGTCGCGTGCGGAGGTGATGCCGCCGACGACGAGGCTCTGCGGGTGAGGGTTCTTGCCGCCGAAGATCGCGCTGGCCTTGGCGCTCAGACGCTGGATCGCCAGGTTGTCGAGGTAGTGCGAGGCGACGATCAGGTTCTCTTCGGGCGTGAGTCGGTACTTGGGGTGCCCCCAGTAGCCGCCGGCGAACGGTCCGAGCTGGCCGCTCTGAACGAACGCGAGCAGCCGCTCGGCGACAGCACGGTAGTGGCTCACGGAGGCGTTGTACGGCTTGTCGTGGTACTGCATCGCGACGTCGGTCGCGGCCTGTGGATCGGCGTCGAGCGCACTGACGACGTCGAACCAGTCCATCGCGTGCAGCTGGTAGAAGTGCGTCGTGTGATCGTTGACCAGCTGCGCCGCCCAGATGAGGTTACGCAGCGCCCGGGCGTTCGGCGGGATCGTGACGCCGTACGCGCTCTCGGTCGCCTCGACCCCTCGCTCGA
>CAZJGU010000022.1:0-1146 GCA_964545455.1 uncultured bacterium
TGGCTGATGACCAAGCTCGAGGCGCTGGCGATCAAGCTCAACGTGCCGACCCTGACGCTCCAGCTGGAGCGCGACGAGTTGCTGCCCTACTACCGACGGATGGGCTACGGCGAGGCCGACGGCGCGGCGGGCGACGGTTCCTCGACCCTGGTCAAGCGGGTCGGGGGCACCTGGCAGCGTCAACCGGGGAGCCGACCGTGAGCGGCGGCAAGCGCATGTGGGGTGGACGCTTCACGCAGGACACCGACCTGCTGGTGCAGGCCTTCAACGCCTCGATCGACGTCGACCAGGAGCTGGCCCTGGACGACCTGGAGGGCTCGATCGCGCACGCGCGCATGCTGGGCGAGACCGGCATCCTGGACGAGGAGGAGGCGCGCACGCTGATCACCGGGCTGGAGGACCTGCGCCAGGACGTCGAGGCCGGCCGCATCGCCTGGAGCGAGGCGCTCGAGGACGTCCACATGAACCTCGAAGCGCTGCTGACCGAGCGCGTCGGTGCCGTCGGCGGGAAGCTGCACACCGCGCGCAGCCGCAACGACCAGGTCGCGACCGACTTCCGCCTCTGGTTGCGGCGCCAGATCCGCGTGCTGCTGCGGCTGCTGCGGCGCAACCGCGAGGTCCTGATCGATGCGGCCGAGCGCCACCTGGGCGTCCTCATGCCCGGCTACACCCACCTGCAGGTCGCCCAGCCGGTGTTGTTCTCGCACCACCTGCTGGCCTGGCAGGAGATGTTCGCGCGCGACGAGGGGCGCCTGCGCGACGCTCTGGCGCGCATGGACGTCTCCCCCCTCGGGGCGGGCGCGCTGGCGGGCACGACCTTCGGCATCGATCGGCACCGGACCGCCGAACTGCTGGGCTTCGCCCGGCCGGCGGAGAACTCGCTGGACGCGGTCAGCGACCGCGACTTCGCGCTGGAGTTCCTGGCGGCCGCGTCGATCGCGATGATGCACCTCTCGCGCATGTCGGAGGAGCTGATCCTGTGGTCGTCGCAGGAGTTCGGCTTCGTGATCCTGCCGGACAGCCACACCACCGGCAGTTCGATCATCTGCGACCACCACTCGAACAGATCGTGCTCGGCGACGCTGCCCACCCCGAGCTGGCTTGCGCCGACCGGGCCGAAGGCGACGTAGTCGGCGCCATGTTCGC
>CAZJGU010000022.1:1156-26920 GCA_964545455.1 uncultured bacterium
GACGTCGCCGAGCTCATCCGCGGCAAGACCGGTCGCGTCTACGGCGCGCTGATGGGCCTGCTGACGGTGATGAAGGGCCTGCCGCTGGCCTACAACAAGGACATGCAGGAGGACAAGGAGGGCGTCTTCGACGCGGTCGCCACGCTGCGCGCCTGCCTGACGCTGCAAGCGGCGATGGTGCCGACGATCGAGGTGAACGCGGAGCGCATGCGTGCCGCGGCCGCCGACGCCTACTCCAACGCCACCGACCTGGCGGACTACCTGGCCCGCAAGGGCCTGCCGTTCCGCGAAGCGCACGAGGTGGTCGGCAACCTGGTCGCGCGCGCGATCGGCGAGGGCGTGCCGCTCGAGGCGCTGGCGCTCGCGGTGATGCGCGAGGCGGACGAGCGCATCGACGAGGACGTCTACGAGGCGCTGGCGCTCGAGACGGTGGTCGCCGGCCGCACCAGCTTCGGCGGGACCGCGCCCGATCAGGTGCGCGGGCGCATCGCCGCGGCCCGGGCGCGCCTGACCGAGGCGGACGCGTGAGCGGGCACCTGCCGGGGAGCCTCCGCGTCCGGCCGGCGCGGGCTGCCGACGTGCCGGCGATCTTCGAGAACATCGGCTACTGGGCGTCGCGCAATCGCATGCTGGTCCGTCCGATGCCCAGCATCTTCGAGAACCTGCGCGACTTCTTCGTCGCCGAGCTGGTGGACGAAGACGGCACCGTCACCTTCGCCGGCAACGCGGCGCTGCACCTGCTGTGGGGCGACATCGCCGAGATCCGCGGGCTGGCCGTCGCGGACGGGGTGCGCGCCCGCGGCATCGGCCGGGCGCTGGTGGACGCCTGCGAGGAGGAGGCCCGTCGCATCGGCGTGCCGGTGTTGTTCGCCTGGACCTACGAGGTCGGCTTCTTCGAGCGCTGCGGCTTCGAGATGATCGACAAGACCCGCGACCTGCACCCGCGCGTCTGGTCGGAGTGCCTGCGCTGTCCGTTCTTCGTGGGCTGCAACGAGAACGGCGTCGTCAAGCGCCTCGAGGGGGTCCCGATGCCGGTGGGCCTGCCCGAGCCGCCGCCCACGCAGGTACCCCCCGGGATTCGCTGAGCGGTCGCGCGACCCGCCGGCGGTAGACTCCGGCCGTGAGCTCCAGCGACCCCCGCCGGCGCGTGACCATGCTGCACGTCGGCGGCACGATCGGCATGGTGCGCGGCGACGACGGCGCCTTCCGACCGATGCCGGGCGCCCTCGGGAATGCGCTCGCCCGCATCCCCGAACTCGACGATGCGCGGCTGCCGCGGCTGGAGCTGCGCGAGCTCGACCCGCTCCAGGACTCCTCCGACGTGCGGCCGGGCGACTGGCGACGCTACGCCGACGAGGTCGCCCGCGCCTTCGCGGACGGCGCCGACGGCGTGGTGCTGCTGCACGGGACGGACACGATGGCGTACACCGCCTCGGCGCTCGCGTTCCTGCTGTCCGAGCTGCCGGGTCCGGTGATCCTCACCGGCTCGCAACTGCCCCTGACCGAGCTCCGCTCCGACGCGCGCGACAACCTGCTGGGGGCCCTCACGCTGGCCGCCACGCCCGGCTGGGCCGAGGTGGCGATCCTCTTCGGCGACGCGCTGCTGCGGGGCTGCCGCGCCACCAAGGTCTCGACGCGGGGCTTCGACGCCTTCGCCTCGCCCGACCTGCCGCCGCTGGCCGACGTCGGCGTCGACGTGGCCTGGCGCTCCGAGCTGCTGCGGCGGCCCTCGGCCGGTCCGGTCCACGTCGACCGCCTGCGCGAGGTCGAGGTGGTGGCCCTGCGCCTCTTCCCGGGGATCGGCGCGTCGACGCTGCGCACCGTGCTGCGCGCGCCCGTGGCCGGGTTGGTCCTGGAGGCCTACGGCGCGGGCAACGCGCCCTCCGACCCCGACCTGCTCCTCGCGCTGCGCGAGGCGCACGATCGCGGCGTCGTCGTCGCCGCGGTGAGCCAGTGCCTGCGGGGCGGCGTCCGCATGGGCGACTACGCCACCGGGCACGGCCTGGCCCAGGCGGGCGTGGTGCCGTGCGGCACGATGACCCCCGAAGCGGCGCTGGCCAAGCTGATCTGGCTGCTCTCGCGCGAGGACGACCCGGCGCGCGTCCGTGCGGCGCTCGGGCGCGACGCCCGGGGCGAGCTGGATGGACGCGGAGCGAGCGCATGACCTCCCTGGGCGAGCGACCGTTCGGCCTGCCGATCGACCACCTGGGCGTCGCGGTCCGCGACCTGGACGCCGCGGTCGCGCCGTGGGCGCTGCTGGGCCTGCCGGCGATCGAGGACGAGGAGGTGCCCGAGCAAGGGGTCCGGGTGCGGCTGCTGCGCGCCGGCGACGCCTGGATCGAGCTGCTGGCGCCGACGCGCGAGGACTCCCCCGTCGGGCGCTTCCTGGCCAAGCGCGGCGAGGGCCTGCACCACGTCGCGCTACGCGTCGACGACCTCGAGGCCGAGCTCGCGCGCCTCGTCGGCGACGGCGCGCGCGCCGTCGACGCGCGGCCGCGCCGTGGCCGGGCGGGGAGCCGCGTCGCCTTCCTGCACCCGGGCTGGGCCCACGGCGTCCTGATCGAGCTGGTGCAGCCGGCCGCGCCGCGGTGAGCTCCCGGGCCCTGCGCGCCCTACCCGCCCTGCTCTGGGCCGGCCTGATCTGGTGGTCCTCCTCCACCCCGGGGGACGGCAGCAGCTGGCTGTCCGCCCCGTGGCTGGACCTCCCGATGCTCGACAAGGTCGCGCACGCGCTGCTCTTCGGCGTGCTGGCCGCCCTGCTGCGCTACGCCGGCGCGTCGGGGCGGACGGCGTTCGTCGCGGCCGTCGCGTGGGGCGGCGTCGACGAGGCGCACCAGGCGTTCGTGCCCGGTCGCACACCCGACCTGGCCGACCTGGCGGCCGACGCGGTGGGGGCCGCGCTGGCCGTGGCGGCGGTGAGATCGTTCGCCCTGCGGGGCAAGCGGTCACGGTACGCTGACGGCCCGGAACGGAGGTCACGGCCGTGAAACTCGCCATCGTAGGGGCCGGCAAGATGGGCGGCGCCGTGCTCACGGGGGCGCTGCGTGCCGGCGTGCTGCACGCCGACGACGTCGGCGTGTACCACCCGGACCAGCGACGCCGGGCCCAGCTGGCGGCCCGCTACGGCGTGGCCGAGCTCGATGACGAGGGCGTCCACCGTGCCGAGCGCATCCTCATCGGCGTCAAACCGCAGGCGTTCGAGCGGGTCGCGCCGCTGATCGCGCGGCGCTCGGCCTGCTACCTGTCGATCATGGCCGGCGTCCCCGCCGACGCGATCGCGCGGCGCGTGGGCAGCCGCCGTGTCGTCCGCGCGATGCCCAACCTCGGTGCGCGGGTGCGCCTCTCCGCCACGGCGCTGGCCGCCCTGCCGGACGCCAACGCCGACGACGTCGCCTTCGCCGAGGCGCTCTTCGACGCGGTCGGTCGCGTTCACCGCCTGCCCGAGTCGCAGTTCGACGCCTTCACCGGCCTGGCCGGGTCCGGCCCGGCCTTCGCGGCCATCGTCGCCGAGGCCCTGGCCGACGGCGGCGTGCGCGCCGGCTTCGGACGCGAGACCGCGCGCGAGCTGGCCCGGCAGGTCCTGCACGCCACCGCCCGCCTGCTGGAGGACGACGGCCCGGCGGACCTCAAGGACGAGGTCGCCTCCGCCGGTGGCACCGCCATCGCCGGCGTGCGCATGCTCGAGCGACACGGCGCCCGCTACGCCGTGATGCGCGCCGTCGAGGAGGCGTCGCTCCGCGCCAGCGAGCTGTCGCGCGAGGACGAGGCGTGAGCCTCACCGCTGGGGCGCTTCGGCACGCCCGTGGCCCGCTGGGCGCGCTGCTGGCGACGCTGTCGTTGGCCCTCGCGACCCTCGCCGCCGCCCAGAACGACTACTACCCGTCGCACCCCGGCGCCAGCTGGACCTACTCCAACGGTGAGACGCAGATGCTCTCCGGCCCGCGCGAGGTTCTGGACGGCAGCTACATGATCCTGACGCACTACTTCGGCGGGGTCCCGGTGAGCGAGGAGATCCTCGCCTTCCAGGGGGGCGTCGCCAGCTTCGGCACCGCCGCCGGCGGGCGGATCATGCCCTACCGGCCACCGCTGACCGTCTACCCGCCTGCCCCCCTCTCCGTCGGCGACGCCTGGCAGAGCACCACCACCGTCGGCGGGGTCGACATCACCCTCGCCAGCGAGGTCATCGGCCTGCAGGGCGTACGCACGCCGGCGGGACGCTTCAACGCCCTGCACCTGCGTCAGACGACGCTCACCAGCAGCGGCGGTCGCACGGTCCTGGACCTGTTCTTCGTGCCGACGATCGGGGTGGTCCGTTTCATCACGCAGGACGGCACCCAGATCGACCTGATCGAACTCTCCTTCTGACCCTCAGCCCCCGTCGGGGCGGGCCGCCTCCTGCCGTGCGGGCGCGAGCCAGGCGTCCATGGTCGCGTCGAAGCGACCGGCGGCGATCGCCTCCCGGATCTCCTCCATCAGCCGCGCCATGAAGCGCAGGTTGTGCACGGTCGCGAGCTGCTGCCCCAGCTGCTCGTTGGCCTTCAGCAGGTGGCGAAGGTAGGCGCGCGAGTACGAGCGGCAGGTGGCGCAGTCGCACCTCGCGTCGATCGGCCGGGGGTCGTTCGCGAAGCGGGCGTTCTTCAGGTTCAGCCGGAACGACGGGAGCGGCCGACCGTCGTCGTCGAATCGTGCCATCACGCCGCCATTGCGGGCGTTACGGGTCGGCGCGACGCAGTCGAAGGTGTCCACGCCGCGGGCGACCGCCTCGAAGATGCTGGGCACGTCGCCGATCCCGAGCAGGTGGCGGGGCGGCGCGTCGGGCAGCTCCGGCACCGTCCAATCGAGGATGCGGTACATCGTCTCGCGCGTGTCGCCGAGGTTGCCGCCGATCGCGATGCCGCCGAAGCCCATCGCCCCCACCACCCGGGCGGACGACCGTCGGACCGCCTCGAAGGCGCCGCCCTGGACGATGCCGTAGAGGGTCTGGTGGTAGCCGTGGCGCGGCTCGCTGGCGAGGAAGGCCCGCAGCGAGCGATCGGCCCAGCGGTGGGTGCGCTCGGCGCTCTCGGCGGTGTAGCGCTCGTCGTGCAGCGGGCTGGTGCACTCGTCGAACGCCAGCACCACGTCGGCACCCAACGCGCGTTGGACCTCGATCGAGATCTCGGGCGTGAACACGTGGCGACTGCCGTCGACGTGGCTGGTGAAGACGACGCGCTCCTCCTCGACCCGGACCAGGCCCTCGCCGCGGCGACCGGCGACGGGCCCCGAGCCCTCGCCCGGGAAGATGCTGGCGACCTTGCCGACGCCGTGCTCGAGCCCCGCGCCGAGCGAGAACACCTGGAACCCGCCGGAGTCGGTCAGGATCGGTCCCGTCCAGTTCATGAAGCGGTGCAGGCCACCGTGGGCCGCGACGGTGTCGGCCCCGGGACGCAGGTAGAGGTGGTAGGTGTTCGCGAACAGCAGCTGCGTGCCGGCGGCCAGGACCGTCTCCGGCGGGACGCTCTTGACGCTCCCCTGGGTGGCCACGGCGACGAAGGCGGGGGTCTCCACCGTGCCGTGCGCCGTGGCGAGGCGGCCGCGGCGGGCGGCGCCGTCCTGGGCCAGGCGCTCGAAGCCGAAGGGGGCGGGGTCGCTCATGCCGCGTCATGCTAGCCCGGTCGTGCCCGCGCCGGCGTCGGCGGCGAGGGCCCTCGGCCACGGCCCGGGTCCAGCCGTCTACACTGCAGGAGGGCGAGGCCCGCGTCCCCCGACGACACGAGGGGCCGACGAGGGTCTGCTAGGGTCGCGGTCTGGAGGAGGAGATGGTCCTCGACATCGCCGCAAAGTTCACCGTCGTCGGGCTCGCCATCGCCGCCCTCGTCTGGGGCGTCGCGACCGAGCGCCAGGCGCGCGTCCCGCTGGACGTGACGCCGCAGTTGACGGTCCGCACGGAGCCCTACCCGGCCGCCGCCCTGCCCGACCTGGAGCACGGCCCGGTCGGCCTTCCCAGCCTGACGCTGCGCGCGACGGGCTACAACTCGCTGGCCGCGCAGACCGACGCGACACCGCACATCACCGCGACCGGCACGCGCACCCGATTCGGGGTCGTCGCCGTCAGCCGCGACCTGCTCGGCGGCACGCTGCCCTACGGCTCGCTCGTGCGTCTGACCGACCTGGGCGGGTGGTACGACGGACGGGGCGCCGGCCGCTACCAGACCGTGCTGGACGGCCAGGGACTGTTCGTCGTCGAGGACACCATGCACGCCCGCAAGACCCAGCAGGTCGACGTCTGGTTCGGCGACTACGCCAGCGCCGTCAACTGGGGCGTCCGCCAGGTCGGCGTCGAGGTCGTCCGCTACGGCTACCACGGTCCGCTGCTGGACCCGCAGGCGCGCGCGCCGTTCGACGGACGTCCGATCCTGACCGCCCAGGCCCGCTGAGCCCCGCACCCGCGCCGGGCAGGCCCGATCGACCACGGTAGACTCGCCCTCGTGCCCCTGCCGCTCTACCTCGCGCTCGCGCACGTGCGTCGGCGCGTCCTGCAGACCGTCCTCACGGTCGGCGGCGTCGCGGTCGGGGTGGGCGTGCTCATCCTGGCCCTGTCCCTGACCAACGGCTTCATCGACGAACTGCTCGAGAGCACCCTGCGCGCCACCCCGCACGTCACGCTCAGCAGCTACCTGGCGGACGGCCGCATGCCGGACGACCCCGACGTCGCCGCGCGCATCGCCGCCCACCCGGAGGTGGTAGCGGTCGCCCCGTACCTGTCGGTCGAGGCGCTCGTGGCCCGGCGCGCCGACGCGTCGCTGGGCGTCTCGGGACGCCAGGGCTACGCCCAGGTCGTCGGCATCGACCCGGCGGCCGAGACCGAGGTCCTGGCCCTGCCCGAGCTGGCCGCGACCGCCGAGCGCCTGAGCGACGGCGACGCGCTGATCCTCGGGGGATCGCTGGCCTTGCGCCTGGGGGTGCTGCCCGGCGACCCTCTGCTGCTGCAGGACGTCCGCGGGCGGCGCGCGACGCTGACCGTCGCCGGCGACTTCCGGGTCGGCAACGAGCTGATCGACGGCCTGATCGCCTACGCCTCGCTGGCCACGGTGCAGGACTACCTCAACGCACCGGGCGAGCTGTCCGGCTACCACGTTCGCCTCGCCGATCCGGCGCGCGCCGAGCAGGTCGGTCGCGACCTGGCCGACGCGACCGGCCTGCGCGCCGTCCCCTGGAGCGGGCTGTTCGGGGGCCTGGTGGCGCAGCTTCGCCTGCAGAAGGCCGTCATCTCGGTCGTCGTGTTCCTGATCGTGATCGTCGCGGCGATGGGCATCGCCAACGTGCTGGTGCTGACCGTCGCCGAGAAGACCCCCGAGATCGCGGTCCTGCGCGCCATGGGCGCGCGGCAGCGTCAGGTCCTCGCGACCTTCCTGACCGAAGGGGCGCTGCTGGGCGGTGCGGGCACGCTGCTGGGGGTCGGGCTGGGCCTGGCCGCCGCGACCTACTTCCGGCTCCAGCCGTTCCCGCTGCCGGGCGACCTGTACTTCATCACCCGCCTGCCGGTCGAGGTGTCCACCTTCGACGTGGCCTGGGTGTCGGCGGTCTCGCTCGCGACCAGCGCGCTGGCGGGGCTGGTACCGGCGCGCCGCGCCGCGCGCCTGGATCCGACGGAGGTGCTGCGCTGAAGGACGCGACCCCGAGCGACGCGGTGGCCTACCTGCTGCGGCTGCTGACCCGGCGCGACTACGCCGAGGCCGAGCTGGACGAGCGCCTACGCCGCAAGGGCGCGCCGGACGAGGTGCGGGCCGTGGCGCTGGAGCGCCTGCGCGAGCTGGAGCTGATCGACGACGCCCGGGTGGCCGAGGCGCTGGTCCGCGCGGGGGCGCACCGAAAGGGCCGCCTGGCGCTGCGGCGCGACCTGCGCTCGCGCGGCGTGGACGACGCGACGGTCGACGCGGCGCTGCGACCGTTGGACGACGACCACCAGGTGAGCGCCGCACGCGAGGTGCTGCGCAAGGAGGCCTGGCGCTTCGCCTCGGGCGACCGGCGCAAGGACCGGGCCAAGGCGGCCGGCTTCCTGCGCCGACGCGGCTTCGACGGCGACGCGGTCGGGGCCGCCCTCGAAACGGCGTTGGACGCGGACGGGGTCGACGCGGACGGGTCGGATGCCGCCTGATGGCGGTCGCACGACGCCTCGAGCGACCCCTGCGAGCCGTGAGCGACGCGACCCCGCTCGCTTGACCGCCCCCCGGGCGGTTGGTACACTCCCTCGCTGCATCGGGGCGTAGCGCAGCCTGGTAGCGCACCTCGTTCGGGACGAGGGGGTCGGAGGTTCAAATCCTCTCGCCCCGACCACAGCCACCCCCCAGGTTCGCCTGGGGGGTGATCCCGTCCCCGTCTGGGAGGCCACGTGACCCTGTCCGACCGTTCGGTCCGTTCCGACCTCGCCCGCCTGGCCCTGCTCCCGCCGGCGCTGATCGCCGGCTCGCTCGTGCTGCTGGTGCTGGCCGGCTACGGCCAGACCCCGCCCGAGCGCCTGCCGTTCGCCACGCTGGCGCTGTTCGGTGCGCTGTTCGGCGACGCGCTGGCGCGACCGGTCCGCCGCGTGGGACGCTCCGGACCGATCGCGCTGGCGCTCGGGACCGGCCTCGCGCTGGTCGCCGCGGTCGGCGTCGCCGGCCCGCGCGAGCTGACCGCGGTCGCCGCCGCCGTCGGCGTCGCGGGGCTGCTGCGCGCGCTGCCGCCGCGCCGCGCGGAGATGGTCGGCGCCATGAGCGTCTACGTCGCCGCGACGGTCCTGGCCAACTACACCCTGGACGCCTTCCTGCCGGTCGGCCCCTGGTTCCTGATCAACGTGGGCACGCTGTTCTTCGGCGTGACGTTCACCCAGCGCGACCGCATCCACCGCTTCGGGCGACCCACCGTCTACGCCACCATCGTCGTCGCGGCCATCGCGAACGTCGTGGCGGCGCTGTCCCTCGGCACGCCCCTGCGCTACGTGGCGGTCAGCTTCCTCGCCATCGTCGTGTCCGAGAGCGCCGACACCGAGGTGTACCAGCGCCTGCTGGCGCGCCGTTGGCTGACGCGCGTGGCGTCGTCCAACGCCGTGTCCGCCCCGATCGACACGATCCTGTTCACGGTGCTGGCGTTCGCCGGGGCGCCGTTCGCGACGATCGGCTGGATGACCCAGGTCATCGTGACCGACGTCATCGTCAAGTACGGGAGCGGGCTCGTGACGGCGCTGCTGCTGCTGCCCTCGCGCCGCGACGAGGGCGCCGGTCCGGGCGACGACGACGGGCGTCGGGACGAGGGCCACGGCAGCGATGCGCCACGACGGGCGCCGCGGGCGCCCTGCGACGCGCGGCCGGCTGACGACGGTCGCGAGCCGACGCGCGGGGGCGCGGGTCAGCCGGCCAACGCCTCGCGCCAGCGGGCCGCGATCGCGAGCGCCTGGGCCTCCCGCCCCGGCGCGGTCGCGACCATGCCTCCGATGCCGCGCTCCGGCGCCGTGATCGGCAGCGTCACGGCCGGCCCCGCGAGCAGGTTGAACACCGTTGTGTTGCGCAGCACCATCGCGTTGGCGCGACGGTAGGCGTCGTCGTCCGCCTCGAGCTCCACGATCGGTGGGGCCTGGATCGCGACGGTCGGCGCCAGCACCGCGTCGAACCCCAGCCAGCGCTCCCAGGCGCGGCGGACCAACGCGTCGCGCTCGTAGCCGAGACGCAGGTAGTCGCTCGACGGGCGCTCGGCGGCGGCCAGGATGCGCTCGCTCACGCGCGGGTCGACCGGCGGGGCGGAGCGCCGCAGGAACCCCTCGTGCAGGGCGAACGCCTCGTGCGCGGCGAACGAGCCGTAGCGCGGGTAGAGCGCCAGCGCCTCGTCGGGCGCGGGATCGGCGCGCCGCACGACCTCGTGGCCGGCGGCCCGGAGCGCGTCGACGGCGACCTCGAACGCCTCTGCAACGGCGTCGTCGAGGTCCTCGAACAGTCGCGACGTCGGCACCAGCAGCCGCAGCCGGCCGGGCGCGCTGGGGAACGGCGCCGGGGCCTCCGCCCGAAGCGCCCGCAGCAGGGTCCAGGCGTCCTCCAGACTGCGCGCGATCGGGCCGACCGTGTCCAGCGTGGTCGACAGCGGCACGGCGCCCTCCATCGGCAGCGAGCGGTCGCTGGTCTTGAGCCCCACCAGGCCCTGCAGCGCCGCCGGGATCCGCACCGAGCCGCCGGTATCGGACCCGATCGCCGCAGTCGCCTGACCCGCGGCGACGGCGACCGCCGAGCCGGAGGACGATCCGCCCGGGACGCGGCCGGCGGCGTGGAAACCCTCGGGCGTGCCGAAGTGCGGGTTCAGGCCCAGCCCGGAGAAGGCAAGCTCGGTCATCTGGGTCCGGCCCAGGAACACCGCGCCCGCGGCGTCGAGTCGCGCGATCAACGGCGCGTCGCGCTGGGCACGCCGGCCCTCGGCCAGCAAGCCGGCCGAGCCGGCCGCGCTCACCTCGCCCTCCATGTCCAGCAGGTCCTTGATGGCCAGAGGGACACCCTGGAGCGGGCCCAGGTCGACGCCCGCCTCGAAGGCGCGCTGCGCCCGGGCCGCCTGCGCACGGGCGCGCGCGGCGGTCGCGGTGCGCCAGGTCGGACCGGGGTGGAGGCGCTCCAGCAGGGTCTCGGTCGCCTCGACCGGGGTGGTGACGCCGCGCCGGTAGGCGTCGGCCAGCTGGCGCACGGTGGCACGGCCGGGATCGAACGGCATGCGGCATGCTACCGGCCGCGAGACCGTCCGGCACGGCGTGTAGAGTGGGCGCGGGAGGTCCGATGCAACGCAGCCGCGCTGAACTCGAAGCGATGACCCACGCCGAGCTGGTCGACCGCGTGCTCGAGATGCAGGACATGCTGCGCGAGGGCCTGGCGGTGCGCGACTCGCTGCACGCCGTCCTGAACCAGGTGCTGGCCGCCAACGAGGAGCAGGTGGTGTTCTACGCCGACCTCGACGACACTGGGGCCAGCCCCGAGGACCACGACCGCAAGAAGGCCTGGGCCGCCGCCCGACTGGCGGTCGCCGACCCGTTGGGGGCGATGCGCAAGCGCCTGGGCGAGGCCGGCGACTGACGACGGCGGACGCGCTCAGGACGCGGCGCGCCGCCGCTTGACCGCCTTCTCGATCTCGACCGCGACGAACACCACGCTGGACAGCGCCAGCGTGATCGCCAGCTCGGTCGCGCTGAGGGGCCGCGTCTCGAAGATCGGGTTCAGGAACGGCACGTAGACCGTCGCGAGCTGCAGCGCGAGGGTCGCGACCACGGCCGCCAGCAACGGCCGGTTGGACAGCAGGCCCTGCCGGAAGACCGAGGTCCGCTCGCTCCGGATCGCCAGCACGTGGCCCATCTGGCTGAGCGCCAGGACGGTGAAGACCATGGTGCGCCAGGCGGCGTCGTCGACGGTCACGAACGCGGCCTGCGTCGCGATCGTGACCGCGCCCATCAGCAGACCGACCCAGACGATGTGGGTGCCCAGCCCGTGCGCGAAGATGCTCTCCTGCGGATGGCGGGGCGGACGGCGCATGAGGTCCTTCTCGCCCGGCTCGGCCGTCAGGGCCAGGCCCGGTACGCCGTCGGTGACCAGGTTGATCCAGAGGATGTGGATCGGCAGCAACGGGATCGGCAGGCCCAGCAACGGCGCGACGGCGATGGTGACGATCTCGCCCAGGTTGCTGGTCATCGTGTACTTGATGAACTTGCGGATGTTGTCGAAGATCCGGCGGCCCTCGCGCACCGCCTTCACGATCGTCGCGAAGTCGTCGTCCAGCAGCACCATGTCCGACGCTTCCTTGGACACGTCGGTCCCGGTGATCCCCATCGCCACGCCGATGTCGGCGCGCTTCAGGGCGGGCGCGTCGTTGACGCCGTCGCCGGTCATGGCGACGAAGTGGCCGCGGTCCTGCAGCGCCTCGACGATGCTCAGCTTCTGCTCGGGCGCGACGCGGGCGTAGACGCGGATCCCCTCGACCCGCTCCTCGAACTCCTGGGGCGACATGCGCGCCAGCTCCGCGCCGGTGATGACCCCCTCGCCCTCCTCGCGCAGGATGCCGACGCGGCGGGCGATCGTCTCGGCCGTGCGCGGGTGGTCGCCTGTGATCATGACCGGGCGGATGCCGGCCTGGCGGCACTCGGCGACGGCCTCCTCCGCCTCGGGGCGGGGCGGGTCCATCATGCCGACCATGCCGATGAGGGTCAGGCCGGCCTCGGCCGTGTCGGGGTCGAGGGGCTGGGGCAGCTCGTCCCAGACGCGCATCGCGAAGCCCAGGGTGCGCAGCCCGTCGGCGGCGATGCGGCCGGAGACCTCCTCGACCTCGCTCGCGTCGATCGCCTGGGTGCCGGCCCCGTTGGACATCTCCGTGCAGCGGTCGACCAGGACCTCGATCGCGCCCTTCGTGAACGACACGACGCGCCCGTCGCTCCACGGGTGGAAGGTCGTCATGCGCTTCCGACCGGAGTCGAAGGGCAGCTCGGCCCGTCGCGGGAAGGGGGTCTCGAGGGCGGCGGGGGTGTAGCCGTGCCGGTGCGCCAGCTGCACGAGCGCCACCTCGGTCGGATCGCCGGTCGGCTCGCCTTCGTCCTGCAGGCGGGCGTCGTTGCACAGCGCCATCGCGGTCAGGAGCGTCGGCAGCGGTCGCTCGCCCGGCCCGCGCAGGTCGGCCGGGCCGCCGGGCGGCGGGTCCGGTTCGATCGCCTCGGCCCGCTGGGTTCGCCCGCCGGCGCGCAGCTCCTCGACCGTCATGCGGTTCTGGGTGAGGGTGCCGGTCTTGTCGCTGCAGACGTAGGTGACCGAGCCTAGGGTCTCGACCGCCGGCAGCTTGCGGACCAGCGCGTGCTGGCGCACCAGCTTGCGGGCCCCCAGCGCCAGCGAGATCGTCACCACCGCCGGGAGCGCCTCCGGGATCGCGGCGACCGCGAGCGAGATCGCGGTGAGCAGCATCAGCAGCAGCGGCTCGCCCCGGAGCAGGCCGGTCGCGAACACCAGGGCCGAGATGGCCAGCACGGCGTACGCGAGGCGCCGCCCGAACACGGCAAGACGCCTTTGGAGCGGCGTGCGCCCCTCGTCCTGCTCCTGGATCATGGTCGCGATGCGCCCCAGCTCGGTGTCCATGCCGGTGGCCACCACCACGCCCTCGCCCCGGCCGTGGCCGACCATCGTGCCGCGGTAGGCCATGCACGACCGGTCGCCCAGCGGCAGGTCCGGGTCGTCGAGGGGAGCGGGGTCCTTCTCGACCGTCATCGACTCGCCCGTCAGCGCCGATTCGTCGACGCGGAGCTGGGCCGCGTCGCTCAGGCGCAGGTCCGCCGGGACCACGTCCCCCGCGGCCAGCCGGACCCGGTCGCCGGGCACCAGCTGCGTCGCGCGCGTCGTTCGGGCCGTTCCATCCCGGACCACCGTCGCCGAGGGCGACGCCATCTTCTTGAGGGCCGCCATCGCCTGCTCGGCGCGGTACTCCTGGACGAAGCCCAGCACGGCGTTCAGAAGCACGATCACGACGATCGCGATGGTGTCGGCCGGCTCGCCCAGCAGGCCGGACACGATCGCGGCCGCGATCAGGACCAGGATCATGAAGTCGCGGAACTGGTCCAGCAGCATGCCGACGATCGTCTTGCGACCGGTCTCGACCAGCTCGTTGGGGCCGTGACGCTCCAAGCGACGCTCGGCCTCGTCGCGGGACAGGCCGTCGGCCGGCGCGTCCAAGCGCTCGCGCACCGCCTCGACCTGCAGGCGGTGCCACTCCAGCTGGGCCCGTTCCGTATCGCTCATCGCGGCCGTCGCCCCCGTTCCATCGGCGAGAAGACGTCGGGACCTGACACCGGGCGGCGGGTCGTGCCCGCAGCGCGCCGTCGCCGTCAGCCTACCGCTCCGCCGCGACGGCGGTCGGCCGCAGCGTCGACACCGTCCACGGGGCACGGACAGGGGCCGCAGGCGGCGCTAGCGTGAGGCATGGTCTCGTCCAGCTTCCGCCTGCCCTTCCGCGTCTTCGGCATCCCGATCCGGCTGGACGTGACCTTCGTGCTGTTGATCGGGCTGCTGACGTGGCTGATCGGCGGACGCGTCGGGACGTACATCGAGCTGTTCCGCCTGCCCCTCGACCCCGCGCCGCTGCAGCGGGGGCCGACGCCCTGGCTGCTGGGGTTCGCCTCGGCCGTGGGCCTGATGGTCAGCGTGCTGATCCACGAGCTGGCGCACGCGCTGACCGCCCGTCGCTTCGGCATCGAGATCAAGGAGATCCGCCTGTGGATCCTGGGGGGCATCGCGCAGTTCGAGCGCATGCCCAGCCGTCCGTCGGCCGAGGCGCTGGTGGCGATCGTCGGCCCCGTGACCAGCGCCGCGCTGGGCCTGGCGCTGTGGTGGGTGTCGGGGCTGCTGGGCACCGGCGCCGGAGCGATGCTGGTCGTCGTCAGCTACCTCGCCGCCGTCAACCTGGTGCTGGCGGTCTTCAACCTGCTGCCGGCGCTGCCGATGGACGGCGGACGGGTGTTGCGGGCGCTGCTGGCGATGCGGATGGACCACCTGCGCGCGACCCGGATCGCGGCCGGGGTGAGCCAGGTACTGGCTGTCGGGATGGGGCTGTTCGGCCTGGTCACGTTCAACCTGTTCCTGGTGGCGATCGCCTTCTTCGTCTACCTCGCCGTCCAGGCCGAGACCCAGCACGCGGCCGTCACCCGCGCCCTGCAGGACATCACGGTCGACCAGCTCATGAGCCCCGACGTCGAGACGGTGGACGCCGACATGACGGTCGACGCGTTCGTGCGCTACATGCTGCGCAGCAAGCACGTCTTCTACCCGGTCGTGAACGCCGCCAACGAGGTGGTCGGCATCATCCGCCTGGACCACGTCCAGGACGCTCCCGAGGGCGCGACCGTCGGGGACGTGATGGCGGCCGGCGCGGACTACGTCGACGCCAAGGACAGCGCCGTCGACGCCTTCGGCCGGATCCAGCAGAGCGAGGGACGCCGGCTGCTGGTGTGCGATACGGAGGGTCGGATGGTGGGCGTGATCAGCACCACCGACCTGCTGCGTGCGGTGCAGATCCGACTGGCGGGCCAGGACGTGGGCGGGGGTCCACCGTCGGCGCAGGGCCGGGCAGGCTGACCGGGTCGACAGCCAACACCACGGTGCGCGGGCCATCGCACGTTCGCCGGGCTCGCTCGGGGCTGCCGCAAGGAGCCGTGATGATCCCCCGAACCCTCGCGACCGTGCTCATGGTCGCCGCCCTCGCCGGGGCCGCGCTCGCGAGCCCACCGGCGGTCATTCGAGACCTGGCAGGGAGCTACCAAACGACCCTGGTGTACGACGACCTGGCCGCTCAGGGCTTCTACATGCCTGGCGACATGGTCGGCGAATGGACCGTCACGATCCTCGCGGACGGCCACATCGGCTGGCACTACGTGTCGGACTCCGGAGCGCGCAGCTACGACATGACCAGCGTCCACGTCGTCCACGAGGACCGACTCCTCGTCGGCGCCGATACCGGCCGCTACCCGTGCGGCGACGTCTACGGCGTGACGGCTGGTGTGTACACCTGGTCGTGGCAGGACGGCGCGCTGGCGTTCACCGCGGTCGAGGATCGCTGCCACGAGCGACGGATCATCCTCACGGCCAAGCCGCTGGTCCCGATCGAGGACGACGCGCAGACCCGCGACTAGCGTCGCGGCTCGGACCGATCTCGGTCCGACGTAGGGCATGACGATCGCGAGCGCCGCGACCCCCTCAACGGCGAGGTCGACGCGGCGGGCTGGACGAGGCGTCTCGCCGGGACGCCGGAAGCGGGTCGCCCACGCTTGTACAGTGGGGCGACGACGCGAACCCGCGACGGTTCGCGACAGGCGCGCGGGCGCGATGACGCGAACCGCGCGACCGACATGCTCTCGATCCCGGTCGGGGCGACCGAGCGAGCATCGCCCGGCCGCTCGTTCTGGATGCCGCGATGGGAGACCGATGCCCGAACCGTCCGACCGCGACCGGCAGGAGACCGAACAGGACGCCGCGACGCTCGAACGCGCGTGGGCCCGCAGCGTCGACGACGTCGTTCGGACCCTCGACAGCGATCTCGAGGCGGGCCTGAGCGACGACGAGGCGGACCATCGCCTCGAACGCTACGGCCGCAACCAGCTCCGCGAGGCCCGCGCCCGCAGCCCCTGGCGCATCCTGGCGGGACAGTTCGGCAGCACCGTCATCCTGGTCCTCGTCGCCGCCGAGATCCTGGCCCTGGTCTTCGGGCACGGGGTCGAAGCGATCGCGATCGCTGCGGTGCTGATCATCAACGCCGCGATCGGGTTCGTGAGCGAGTGGCGGGCCACCCGCGCGATGCAGGCGCTGCGGCAGCTGGCCCGGCCCGACGTGCGCGTGCGGCGGGCCGGCGCGGACCGCACCGTCCACGAGGAGGAGCTCGTCCCCGGCGACGTGGTGATCGTCGAGGGCGGCGACCGAGCGCCCGCCGACGTGCGCCTGGTGGAAGCCAACGGCCTGCGGGTCGACGCGTCCGCGCTCACTGGCGAGTCGGTCCCGGTCGCCAAGCGGACGGAGCCCAGCGACGAGGACGCTCCCCTGGCCGAGCGCGACGGCATGCTCTACAAGGGCACGGTCGTGACCGAGGGCTCGGGCGCAGGGGTGGTGGTGGCCACCGGGGTCGGCACCGAGTTGGGTCGCATCGCCGAGCTGGCGCACGCCGCCGAGAGCCGGCACAGTCCGCTCCGGCGCCGCCTGGACCGGCTGGGCCGCCGCCTGGCCGTGCTGACGTTGGCGATCGCCGCGGCGGTCGCCGTCGTCGGCCTGCTGGTCGGGCAGGATCCGACGCGGATGATCGAGACGGCGCTGGCGCTCGGCGTCGCGGCCGTGCCCGAGGGCCTCCCGATCGTGGCGACGATCGCGCTGGCACGCGGCATGTGGCTCCTGGCCCGGCAGCGCGCCCTGGTGAACCGCCTGCCCGCCGTCGAGACCCTGGGCGCGACGCAGGTCATCGTCACCGACAAGACCGGCACGTTGACCGAGAACCGCATGTCCCTGGGGCACGTCGTGACCGACGGGGGCGACCAGCGCCTCGCCGGCGACGGAGGTGGCGAGCTGCCGCCTACGGTCCGGCGCGCCCTGGAGGTCGGAACGCTGTGCGGCAACGTCGGCCGCGCGTCCCCGGGCGACGGCGGCGAGGCCGAGCTGACGGGCGACCCGACCGAGGTCGCCCTCGTCGCCGCGGCCCGCGTCGCGGGCATCGACCGCGACGAGCTGCTCGAGGCGCAACCCGAGGTGCGGGAGGTCGCCTTCGATGCCGACCGGATGATGATGGCGACCTTCCACGAGCACGAGGGCCGGCTGCGCGTCGCCGTCAAGGGCGCGCCCACCGCCGTGCTGGAGGTCTGCCGCCGCGTCGCGGTCGACGACGGGAGCCGCGCCCTGAGCGACGAGGACCTCGCCTCCTGGCGCGACCGCGCCGAATCGCTGGCGGGCCAGGGCCAGCGGGTCCTGGCCTTGGCCGAGCGGCGCGTGGACGACGTCGACGCCGACCCGTACGAGGACCTGACGCTGCTGGGCCTGGCCGGGCTGGTCGATCCGCCCCGCGACGGGGTCGACTGGGCGGTCGAGGAGTGCCGCCGGGCCGGCATCCGTGTGATCCTGGCGACCGGCGATCAGGCCGCGACGGCCCGCGCCGTCGCCTGGCGCACCGGCATCGTCGACCACGAGGACGCCACGGTGATCGAAGGGTCGGACATCCCCGCATCGGCCGAGGCCTGGGCCGACGCGCCCGACGCCGTGCAGGAAGCGAACGTGTTCGCGCGCGTCACGCCCGAACAGAAGCTGCGCCTGATCGAGGCGCTGCAGGCCGGCGGCCGGACCGTGGCGATGACCGGGGACGGCATCAACGACGCCCCGGCGCTCGAGACCGCCGACATCGGCGTCGCCATGGGCCGGCGCGGCACCGACGCGGCGCGAGAGGCCGCCGACATGGTCCTGCAGGACGACGCCTTCGAGACGATCGTCGCCGCCGTCCGCCAGGGCCGCGTGATCTTCTCGAACATCCGCACCTCGGTCGTGTTCATGCTCAGCACCAACCTGGCCGAGGTGCTCGCCGTGACGGTCGCGTCGATCCTCGGGGCCTTCACGGCCCTCCCGATGGCGCTCCTGCCGCTGCAGATCCTGTTCCTCAACGTCCTCACCGACGTCTTCCCCGCCCTGGCCTTGGCCGTCGGCGAAGGCAGCCGGAACGTCATGGACCGACCGCCCCGGGCCGCGGACGAGGCGGTCCTCACGCCGCGGCACTGGCGCGGCGTCGTCGGCTGGTCGCTGGTGCTGGCCGCGTCGGTGCTGGCGGCCTCGGCCGTGGCCACCTTCGGGCTGGGGTTGGACCGGTTCGAAGCGATCACGGTGTCGTTCCTGACGCTGGCCTTCGGCAAGCTCTGGTTCACCTTCGTGCTTCGCGCCCCTGGCACCTCGCCCTGGCGGAACGACGTCGTCGCGAACCCGTGGGTGTGGGGCGCTCTGGCCGCCTGCGTGCCGCTGCTGCTCGCAGCGGTCTACCTGCCCGGCCTGTCCGACGTGCTCCGGACGCGACCGTTGGACGCCGCTGGCTGGGGCCTGCTCCTTGGCTTCAGCCTGGTGCCGTTGCTGGTCGGGCAGGCGTACCGGGCCTGGCAGGGGCGATCCGGCAGCGCCACCGATGCCTCCTCGTGAGCGGCGTCGTCGGGCGCACGGGGTGCCGCAGAGCGCGGGCCGGGCCGGCGTACGGTCGAAGCGACCTCGCCTCGCCCGGCCGGCGCCTTCGGCGACGCGGGCAACGAAGAATCGCCCGCGATGGGGCGGGCGATTCCAGGTTCGTGGCTCGGCGGGTAGGATTCGAACCTACGACCAATCGGTTAACAGCCGATCGCTCTACCACTGAGCTACCGCCGACCGAGGCCCTTGCGGGCGTCGGAGAGAGTACCACACGCCCCGGGGCCGATCAACCGCGTGACGGGCCCGTCCGGTAGCATCCGGCATGACCCTCGACGCCTACCAGGACGCCGCGCGATCGACCGCCCGCTACCCGCAGGAGGCGGCCCTCCTCTACCCCGTCCTCAAGCTCGCCGGGGAGGCAGGCGAGGTGGCCGAGAAGCTCGGCAAGGCGATGCGCGACGGCGGCTGGCGCCCCGGAGAACCGCTGGGCGAGGAGCTGCGCGACGCCCTGGTCAAGGAGCTGGGCGACGTGCTCTGGTACGTCGCCAGCGTGGCGGTGGACCTGGGGAGCTCGCTGGACGAGGTGGCCGAGCGCAACGTCGCCAAGTTGGCCGATCGGGCGGCGCGCGGCGTGATCCACGGCTCCGGCGACGACCGCTGAACGACCGGACGCTCAATCGGCGATGCCCTCGTAGGCGCTGTCGAGCGTGGACGCCTCGTCCCCGAGGCGGACGGGCAGGTTGCGGCTGGCGCTGTCGTAGGCGGCCAGGATGATGCGCACCGCCTCCAGGCCGTCGCGGCCGCTGCAGACGACCTCGCCTTCGCCGTGCACGGCGTCCAGGAACGAGCGGATCTGACGGTGGTGCGCCCGCTCGCCGGCGAAGTCGTAGCGGGCGACGTCGGTCTCGGACCAGGTGGTGCCGGGCGAGGCGCGGAAGGCGTGGACCAGGCGCGGCTCGGCGTGGCGATTGGTCCACTCCAGCGAGGCCTCGCTACCGTAGATCCAGAACCCTTCCTCCCAGCCGGTGGCGGTCCAGGCGTTCTCGACCGTTCCCAGCGCGCCGGAGGCGAAGCGCAGCGAAACGACCGAGGTGTCCTCCAGCTCGATCGGCCAGCGCCGGGTCGCGACGCGGGCGTAGACCTCCTCGGCGTCCCCGGCGAGGTAGCGGGCGAGGTCCATCATGTGGCAGCCGTTGTCGAGCAGCGTGCCGCCGCCGCCCGACGCGCGGGTCGCGAAGCTGGTCCGCACTTCGTCGGCGCCTCCCCAGTCGTGCGCCTGGCGCAGGCGGACGAAGGCGATCTCGCCCAGCGCGCCCTGCTCGATCAGGCGCCGGGCGTGCGCGACGGCGCCGTCGCTACGTAGCTGGTGGCCGATCTGCAGCACCACCCCGGCCTGGTCGGCGGCGTCGATCATCTCCTGCGCCTGGTCCAGGTCGAGGGCGATCGGCTTCTCGCACAGCACGTGCAGGCCGGCGCGGACGGCGGCCAGCACCAGCGGGTGGTGCGTCGCCACCGGCGTGCAGATGCTGACCACGTCCAGGCCGGCCTCGTCGAACATGCGCTCTGCGTCCACGTAGACCTGGGGCACGCCCCAGGCGTCGGCGCGTCGCTGGACCGTGTCGAGGTCGAGGTCGCAGACGGCGACGAGCGCGGCTCCGGCAGCACGGTAGCCGCTGACGTGGACGCCGGAGATGCCGCCGGTTCCGACGATGCCGGCACGGAGGGGACGGGGGGCGTCTGAGCGCTGGGTCATGGCGGCCGATGCTACCGCCGCGTCCGGCTGCTGGGAAGGGGCGGTCCGCCCTCGACGCCGACTCACCGTGGGGGCAGCTCGCGCGCCAGCATCCAGCCGGGCAGCGACAGGAAGCCTTCGAGCGCCAGCGCGACGCCGCCCATGGTGACCGCCTCGACGCCGAAGGCCGACAGTCCGACCCGTACCCGGTCGCGCGGTGGGGGCAGCGCGGCGGCGTCCAGGCGCGCCTCGACCGTGTCCAGCATGCGCGCCGCGGCGGTCGCGAAGGCGCCGCCCAGCACGACGCGTTCGGGGTTGAACAGGTTCACGAGGTCGGCGCAGGCGTCGCCCAGCACCTCGCCCGCCTCGGTCAGGACCGTGCGAGCGGCGGGATCGCCCTGCGCGTCGGCGCGTGCCAGCGCGTCCAGGGTGGGCGCGTCCAGGCCGGCCTCGCGCGCGCTGGCCAGCAGCGCGGTCTCGGACAGGTAGGCCTCCAGGCACCCCTGCCCACCGCAACCGCAGCGGCGCCCGCCGGGCCGGACCTTGAGGTGGCCCAGCTCCCCCGCGAAGCCGTCGCGGCCACGGTAGAGCCGCCCCCCGAGGTAGAGCGCACCGCCGATGCCGGAGTGACCAGCGACGAAGACGAAGTCGTCGACGCCGCGGCAGGAGCCGAACAGCGTCTCGGCCAGGCCTGCGGCCTTGGTGTCGTTGTCGACGTAGACCGGAACCGGAAGCCGCGCCTCCAGGCGGGCGCGCATCGGTACGTCGCGCCAGCCGAGGTTGGGTGCCAGCGCCAGCGCGCCGTCGCGGCCGAACAGGGCGGGCACCCCGACCCCGACGGCGCGCACCTCGTCGAGCGACCGCCCGGCCCGCTCCAGCAGGGCGTGCGTGCCCTCGACCAGGGCGTCCAGGGCGGCGTCGGGACCGGGCTCGGAGGCCTGGTCGTGAGTGGCCAGCGGCGCGCCGGCCAACGTCGCGGCCAGCAGCCGGACCGATCCGAGCTCGACCCGCGCGCCGATCAGGACGCCGCCGTCAGGATCGACGGTCAGGGCCTGCTCGGGCCGGCCGGGACGGCCGCTGGCGACGGTCGATCGGGCGACCAGGCCGTCCTCGACGAGGGCGGCGACGACGGTCGAGACGGTGGCCTTGTCGAGGCCGGTGCGCTCGGCGATGCGGCGCTGCGAGGCCCCCGCCTCCAAGCGGATGGCGTGGAAGACGCGCGAGAGGTTCAGCTGGCGGATCAGCGCGGGGTTGACGCGGGACGAGCGCGGCACCTCGGCTCCCTTCTCGACCGTCGCGGGGTCGTCGCCTGCCGTTGACGGAGCGGCACGACCCGAGTATGCTCCTAATTAGTTCGACAGTCAATTCAACCCTCGGAGGGCGGCCTCCGCCCCACGCGAAGGAAGGCGATGACCCCGACCGACGCACCCGCGCTTCTCCGCTGCCATGGCCTCCGCAAGTCGTTCGGTCCGGTCGAGGTGCTGCACGGCATCGACTTCGACGTCCGGCCCGGCGAGGTCCACGCGCTGCTCGGCGAGAACGGCGCGGGCAAGTCGACGCTGATGAAGTGCCTGTCCGGCTACCTCCAGGCGGACGGGGGCAGCGTCGAACTCGACGGCGCGCCGGTCGCCTTCGGCGGCAGCGGCCAGGCCGAGGACGCCGGCGTCGTGCTGATCCACCAGGAGTTCGCCCTGGTCGAGGACCTGGGCGCCTCGGCCAACATCTTCCTCGGGCGCGAGCCGACCCGGCGGGGCCTGCTGGACCGCGCCCGGATGGAGCGCGACGCGAGCGAGCTGCTCGCGCAGCTCGACACGCGCGTCGACCTGCGCGTGCCGGTCCGGCGCCTGTCGGTCTCGGACCAGCAGATGGTCGAGATCGCCAAAGCGGTCGCCCGCGACGCCCGCGTGCTGTTCATGGACGAGCCCACCGACGTCCTCACCGGTGCGGAGACCGAGGTGCTCTTCGCCCTCATCCGCCGCCTGCGCGACGCCGGCGTCGCGATCGTGTACGTCTCGCACAAGCTCGACGAGATCGAACGCATCGCCGACCGCGTCACCATCCTGCGCGACGGCGACCACGTCGCGGCCCGCGACGTGCGCGAGCTCGACCAGCCCGCCATGGCGCGCCTGATGGTCGGCCGCGAGCTGACCGACATGTACCCGGACAAGCGCGACACCACGGACGCCCCGGTGGCCTTGGCCGTGCGCGACCTGCACGTCGACGACCTGGTCGAGGGCGCCTCGTTCGACCTGCGCCACGGCGAGGTGCTCGGCTTCGCCGGCCTCGTCGGCGCCGGCCGGACCGAGCTGTTCGAGGGCCTGATCGGCCTCCGTCCGGCCCGCGGCCGGATCGAGCTCGATGGTCGTCCGCTCACGATCCGCCGGCCGGAGGACGCCCAACGGGCGGGCATCGCCTACCTGACCGAGGATCGCAAGGGCAAGGGCCTGATCACCGACCTGCCGCTGGACGTGAACCTCACCCTGCAGGCCCTGCGGCGCTTCGCCCGTCCGCTGCTCGACCGGTCGGCCGAACGGATCGCGCTCAAGGACGCCGTCGAGCGCTACGACATCCGCGCCTCGAGCCTCGATTCGTTGGCCGGCGAGCTGTCGGGCGGCAACCAGCAGAAGCTGGTCGTCGCCAAGATCCTCCTGTCCGAGCCGCGCATCGTGATCCTCGACGAGCCTACCCGCGGCATCGACGTCGGCACCAAGCGCGAGATGTACTTCCTGATCGAGGAGCTCGCCCGCAGCGGTCTCGCCATCGTCGTGATCAGCAGCGAGCTGCCCGAGATCGTCGGACTCAGCCACCGCGTCGTGGTGATGCGGTCGGGCCGCATCACCGGCGTCCTGGACGGCGACGCCATCGATGAGCACGAGATCGTCCAGTACGCCACCGGGCTCAAGCAGCAGGGGGACCGCCATGACCACGCCGCCTGACACCGCCGTCGCGCGCCGCCCGCGCCGCATTCCCTGGCAGACCCTGACCCCGCTCCTCGGCCTGGTCGTGCTGGTGATCGTCGGGGCGCTCATGAACCCGGCGTTCCTGTCGCCGACCAACATCTTCAACGTGCTGACGCGCTCGGCCTTCATTGGGATCATCGCGGTCGGCTCCACCTTCGTGATCATCGCCGGTGGCATCGACCTGTCGGTCGGCTCGATGGCGGCGTTCCTGGCCGGCGCCATGATCCTGATCATGAACGCCCTGCTGGCGACCGGCCTGCCGCCGCTCGCGGTGCTGGGCATCGGGATCCTGGCGGCGCTCGCGATGGGTCTGGCCGCCGGCACCTTCAACGGCGTGACCATCACCCGCGGGCGGATCGAACCGTTCATCGTCACGTTGGGCACCCTCGGCATCTTCCGCTCGCTGGTGACCTACCTGGCGGACGGCGGCACGATCTCGCTGGACTTCGCGCTGCGCAGCGTGGCGCGGCCGATCTACTACGGATCGTTCCTGGGCATCCCCTGGCCGATCTGGATCTTCGCCGCCGTGGCGGCGATCGGGGCGCTGGTGCTGCACCGCACCCGCTTCGGCCGCTACGTCTTCGCGATCGGCAGCAACGAGGACGTGGCGCGCTACTCGGCCATCCGCGTGCAGCGCATCAAGACCCTGACCTACGTCATCCAGGGCTTCGCCGTCGCCCTGGCGGTGATCATCTACGTGCCGCGTCTGGGATCCGCCTCGGGCTCGACCGGCGTGCTCTGGGAGCTCGAGGCGATCGCCGCCGTGATCATCGGCGGGACCGCCCTCAAGGGCGGCTCGGGCCACGTCTGGGGCACGATCGTCGGGGCGGTCCTGCTGTCCACCATCGGCAACGTCCTGAACCTCACCGACGTCATCAGCAACTACCTCAACCAAGCGGTGCAGGGCGTGATCATCATCCTGGCCGTCCTGCTCCAACGCGGCCGGAGCCGCTGAAGGGGGGTGGTGCACGGCCCTAGGTCCGCGGGCTCACGCCGCGACGCGACATCCGCCTGAAACGCACGACCCACGTACCCCCAGGAGGTCCCATGAACCGCATCCTTGGCGCTCTTCTCGCCCTCTCGCTGCTCGCCTTCGGCTCCGCGCAGGAGCCGGTCACCATCGGCGTCTCGATCCCCGCCGCCACCCACGGCTGGACCGGGGGCGTCAACTGGTGGGCCGAGCGCACCGCCGCCGAGCTCGAGGCGCGCTACCCGGGCCTCGACTTCGTCATCAACACCGCCAGCGATCCCGGCGAACAGGCCAACGACCTGCAGGACATGGTCGCCATCGACGGCATCGACGCCCTCGTGATCCTGCCGTTCGAGTCCGATCCGCTGACCGCGCCCGTCGCGCAGGTCAAGGAGCAGGGCGTGCTGATCACCGTCGTCGACCGCGGCCTGATCGACCCGAGCATCCAGGACATCTACGTCGCCGGCAACAACCCCGAGATGGGGCGCGTCAGCTGCGAGTACATCGCCGAGCGCCTCGGCGGCGAGGGCAACATCGTCGTGCTGCGCGGCATCCCGACCGTCATCGACAACCAGCGCGTGGAAGGCTGCATGGAGGTCCTCGAGGAGACGAACATCGAGGTCCTGGCCATGGAGTACGCCAACTGGAACCGCGACGACGGGTTCGAAGTGATGCAGGACTTCCTCTCCCGCTTCGACGACATCGACGCCGTCTGGGCGCAGGACGACGACATCGCCGTCGGCGTCATCGCGGCGCTGGAGCAGGCGGGCCGCACCGACGAAATGTTCATCGTCGGCGGCGCCGGCATGAAGGAGATGATCAAGCGCGTGATGGACGGCGACGAGCTGGTTCCGGTCGACGTCCTCTACCCGCCCTCCATGATCGCCACCGCCATGGAAGTCACCGCCCTCTACTACGTCAGCGACGTGCCGGTGCTGGGCGAGTACATCCTCGGCGCCACGCTGGTCACCCAGGAGAACGCCGAGCAGTACTACTTCCCCGACGCAGCGTTCTGATCGCGATCCTCGTGAGGGCGGCCCCGACGGGCCGCCCTCGCTCGTGAAAGGAGTCCCATGGCACGACCCGTCACCTTGTTCACCGGCCAATGGGCCGACCTTCCCCTCGCCGACCTCGCGCCGCTTGCGAGCGAGATGGGCTACGACGGCCTGGAGCTCGCCTGCTGGGGCGACCATTTCGACGTCGTCCAGGCCGCCGAGAACCCCGCCTACGCCCAGGGCCGCCGCGACCTGCTCGCGCAGCACGACCTGGCGCTCCACGCCATCGGCAACCACCTGCTGGGGCAGGCGGTGTGCGACCTGATCGACGAGCGCCACAAGAGCGTCCTCCCCGAGCGCGTCTGGGGCGACGGCGACCCCGAAGGGGTCCGGCAGCGCGCCGCCGAGGAGATGAAGACCACCGCCCGCGCGGCCGCCGCGCTGGGCGTGGGGGTCGTCACCG
>CAZJGU010000022.1:26930-33959 GCA_964545455.1 uncultured bacterium
CACCGGCTTCACCGGCAGCTCGATCTGGCACGCCCTGTACGCCTTCCCCCCCACCAGCCAGGCCTACTGGCAGAAGGGCTTCGACGACTTCGCCGAGCGCTGGGCCCCGATCCTCGACGCCTTCGACGCCGCCGGCGTGAACTTCGCGCTGGAGGTGCACCCGACCGAGATCGCCTTCGACATCGCCAGCGCCGAGCGGGCGCTGGAGGCGGTCGGCCACCACCCACGCTTCGGCTTCAACTACGACCCCAGCCACCTCGCCTACCAGGGCGTCGACTACGTGCGCTTCCTGCGCGACTTCGAGGACCGCATCTACCACGTCCACATGAAGGACGTCTGGTGGGGCCGCGGCGACGGCCGCGCCGGCGTGTTCGGGGGCCATACCGACTTCGGCGATCCGCGCCGCTACTGGGACTTCCGCAGTGTCGGCCGCGGCGACGTCGACTTCGAGGAGATCATCGTCGCCCTCAACGACATCGGTTACCAGGGCCCGCTCTCGGTCGAGTGGGAGGACGGCCGGATGGACCGCGTCCACGGCGCGACCGAATCCGCCGCCTTCACCCGCGCCCTGGACTTCGCGCCGGCGGGCGGCGCCTTCGACGCCGCCTTCGCACGGGACGACGGATGATCCGCGAACCGGCGGTCCGCATCCGCCTGGGGATGGTGGGCGGCGGCAAGGACGCCTTCATCGGCGCCGTGCACCGCATCGCCGCCCGCCTCGACGGCACCTACGAGCTGGTCGCGGGCGCCCTATCCTCCACCGAGGAGAAGGCCCGCGCGTCGGGCGAGGCGCTGGGCCTGCCGCGCATCTACGGCTCGTGGCAGGAGATGCTCGAGAAGGAGTCCGCCCTGCCCGACGGCGAGCGCATCGAGGCGGTCTCGATCGTCACCCCCAACCACGTCCACCACCCCGTCGCCAAGGCGTTCGCCGCGGCCGGCTTCCACGTCATCTGCGACAAGCCGCTGTGCCTGTCCAACGACGAGGCGGACGACCTGGTCGCGACCGCCCGCGACGCCGGCGTCGTCTTCGGGGTCACCTACAACTACACCGGCTACCCGATGGTGCGGCAGGCGCGCGCGATGGTGCGCGAGGGCCGGCTGGGCGAGATCCGCAAGGTGATCGTCGAGTACAACCAGGGCTGGCTGGCCAGCAAGCTCGAGGACGAGCACGTCAAGCAGGCCGAGTGGCGCACCGACCCGCAGCGCAGCGGCATCGCCGGCGCCATCGGCGACATCGGCAGTCACGCGGAGAACCTGGCCGCGACCGTGACCGGCCTGGAGATCGAGGCGATCTGCGCCGACCTCACCACCTTCGTGCCCGGCCGCGCCCTGGACGACGACGGCAACCTGCTGCTGCGCTACCGCGGCGGCGCCCGCGGCGTGCTGATCGCGTCGCAGATCGAGGTGGGCGAGGAGAACGACCTGCGCCTGCGGGTCTTCGGCACCGAGGGCGCGCTCACCTGGCACCAGGAGCGTCCGAACGAGCTGATCTACAAGCGCAACGACGCCCCGACGCAGGTCTTCACCCGCAACGGCCCGGGTCTGCACGACGACGCCCTGGCGGCCGCCCGCATCCCGCCCGGCCACCCCGAGGCGTTCCTCGAAGCGTTCGCGAACGTCTACGCCGGCGTGGCCGCGTCGATTCGCGGCCAGGACGGCGACCACCCCACCGTCGAGGACGGCGCGCGCGGCGTGCGCTTCATCGAAACCACCGTCGCCAGCGCCGCCAGCGACGCCAAGTGGACCGCGTTCCCCTCGGCCCCACCGTCATGAGCGCGGACCGGTACCTCCCCACCCCCGAGGACCGCTTCAGCTTCGGCCTGTGGACGGTCGGAAACGTCGGGCGCGACCCGTTCGGCGAGCCGACCCGGCCGCCCCTCGACCCGGTCGAGTCGGTCCACCGCCTGGCGGACCTGGGTGCCTGGGGCGTCAACTTCCACGACGACGACCTGGTCCCGCGCGGCGCGTCCGTATCGGAGCGCGACCGCATCGTGGCCCGCTTCCGTGCCGCCCTGGACGCGACCGGCATGGTCGTGCCGATGGCGACGACCAACCTCTTCGCCGATCCGGCCTTCAAGGACGGCGCCTTCACCAGCGCCGACGCGCGGGTCCGCGCCTACGCCCTGCAGAAGACGATGCGCGCGATCGACCTGGGGGTCGAACTGGGCGCGACCACCTACGTCTTCTGGGGCGGGCGCGAGGGCGCCGAGGTGGACGGCGCCGGCAAGCTCACCGACGCGCTGGCCTGGTTCCGCGACGCGCTGAACTACCTGGCCGCCTACGTGCGCGACCAGGGCTACGACCTGCGCTTCGCGCTGGAACCCAAGCCCAACGAGCCACGCGGCGACATCTTCCTGCCGACCGTCGGCAGCCTGATCGGCTTCATCTCGACCTTGGACGACCCGGACCGCTTCGGCGTGAACCCCGAGTTCGCCCACGAGACCATGGCCGGCCTGTCCTTCCCGCACGCGCTGGCCCAGGCGATCGACGCCGGCAAGCTGTTCCACGTCGACCTGAACGACCAGAAGATGAGCCGCTTCGACCAGGACCTGCGCTTCGGCGCGGAGAACCCCAAGGCGGCGCTGGTCACCGTCGCCCTGCTGGAGAAGCACTACCGGGGACCCAAGCACTTCGACGCGCATGCCCTGCGCACCGAGGACCCTGACGGCGTCTGGGACTTCGCGGCCGGCTGCATGCGCACCTACAAGATCCTGGCCGAGAAGGCGCGGCTGCTGGAGACCGATCCGACGCTGCAGGCGCTGCTGGCCGCCTACCGGGTCGAGGACGAGGAGCTCGAGCGCCTGATGACCTACCGGCCCGAGCACGCCGCCGCCCTCAAGGAGCGCGAGCTGCCGCTGGACGCGCTGCGCGCCCGCGGTCCCGGCCTCGAGCGGATCGACCAGCGCGTGGTCGAGCTGCTGCTGGGCGTCCCGGAGGGCTGAACGTGACGCGCGACCGCGCCGACCTGTGCGTCGGGCTGGACGTCGGCACCAGCGGCCTCAAGGCGGTCGCCCTGGACGCCGAGGGGCGCGTCGCCGCGGAGGCCTCGGCCGACTACCCGCTGCTCACCCCCGCCCCCGGCTGGACCGAGCAGGACCCGAACGCCTGGTGGCGGGCCGCTGCCGCCGCGTTGCGCTCCCTGACCGAGCAGGTCGGGGCGGACCGCATCGGCGCCGTCGGCGTCAGCGGCCAGATGCACGGCATGGTGGCGCTGGACGCGGACGGGGCTCCGCTACGGCCGGCGCTGCTGTGGAACGACCAGCGCACCGCGGCCGAGGTGGCGCTCATCGAGCGCACCCTTCCCCGCGACGAGCTGGTGCGCCGCACCGGCAACCCGGCCGTCACCGGCTTCCAGCTGCCCAAGATCCTGTGGCTGCGCACGCACGAGCCGGATGCCTTCGCGCGCTTGCGCTCGGTGCTGTTCCCCAAGGACTGGATCGCCTTCCGCCTGACCGGCGAGCGCCGCGCCGAGGCGACGGACGCCAGCGGCTCGGGCGCCTTCCGCATCGACACCCGGGACTGGGACGAGGAGCTGCTGACGCGCCTCGACCTCGATCCATCCCTGCTGCCCCCGCTGGTCGCGTCGGACGCGGTAGTGGGCGAGGTCGGCCGCGGCGTCGCCCAGGAGACCGGGCTGCGGCCGGGGACCCCGGTGGTGGCGGGCGCCGGCGACAACGCCGCCGCCGCCACCGCCCTGGGCTTGGGCGCGGCCGCGCCGGAACTGGGCTCGGTCAGCCTGGGCACCTCGGGCGTGCTGTTCGCCACGGCGCCGAGCCCCACCCCCGACCCGCTGGGCCGCGTCCACCTCTTCGCGCACGCCGACGGCGGCTGGACGTTGCTGGGCGTGACGCTGGCCGCCGCGGGCAGCCTGGCCTGGTGGCTGCGCACCCTGGCCCCCCACGACGACGTCGGCACGCGGGTCGAGCGGGCGCTGGCGCGCCCCGCCGGAGCGGGGGGCGTGACCTTCACGCCGTTCCTGACCGGCGAGCGCAGTCCCTTCCTGGACCCCGAGCTCCGCGCCGGCTTCGCCGGCCTGAGCCTGGCCAGCGAGCCCGACGACCTGGTCCGCGCGGTGCTGGAAGGGGTCGCCTTCAGCCTGGCCGACGTCTGGTCGGTGATGCGACCGCTGGGCGTGCCCGACCGCCTGCTCGCCACGGGCGGCGGCGCCCGCGGCGACGGCTGGGTACGCCTGGTCGCCGACGTGCTGGAGGTGCCGATCGGCGTTCCCGCGCACGTGCCCGGCGCGGCGCACGGCGCGGCCGTCCTGGCCTGGCGCGCGCTGGGCACGGCGGTGCCGGCCCCGACCGTGGAGCGCTGGCTGGAGCCGCGCCCCTCGCCGGCGTTGGCGGCCGCCTACGCCCGCTACCGCGAGCATGCGCCCCCCCTGGATCGGGTAGCCCACCCCTCCACCTGAGCCGTTCCGTCCCCACCGGTCACCGCCCCCGTTCGCCTCACGCGCGCGGGGGCGCTAGGCTGTCGCCATGCCGCACGACCCCGAGGGCGATCCGCCCGTCGAGATCCGGGCGCTACGGACCGCAGACGCGATGCGCGAGGTCGAGACGGTCCAGCGCGAGGTGTGGGGCTTCGACGACGTCGAGGTGGTCCCGCTGCACGTCCTGCTCACCGCCGCTCGGCACGGCGGCCTGCTGCTGGCCGCCTACCGAGGCGAGCGGATGGTCGGCTTCACCTTCGGCTACCGCGGCCTGGACGACGACGGGACGCCGCTGCTCTGTTCGCACCTGTTGGCGGTCCGCCCCGAAGAGCGAGGCCGGGGGCTGGGCGCGGCCCTCAAGTGGGCGCAGCGCCAGGCCGCCCTGGAGGCAGGGCTGAACCGGATCGTGTGGACCTTCGACCCGCTCGAGCACGTCAACGCCCGCCTCAACCTCACGCACCTGGGCGGGGTGTCGGACCGGTACCTGGTGGACCTCTACGGCCAGCTTCGCGACGAGTTGAACGCCGGCCTGCCGACGGATCGGATCGAGGTCGTCTGGCACCTCCGGGCCCCGCGCGTGGTGGCGCGGGCGGCCGGGCCGGGGGCCGCGGAGGACGACGGGACCCTCGGCCCGCTGTTGGACCCGGCCGGTCCGGGGGGCGCGGTCGCCGCGCCGGGCAGCGCCGCGCGGGTGCGGGTCCGCGCACTGGAGCACGCGCAACTGCTGCGCCGCGACGATCCCGAAGCGGCGCTGGCGTGGCGGATGCATCTGAGGTCGACGTTGCGTTCGCTCTTCGCGGCCGGCTACCTGCTCGTGGGCGCGGGTCGCGGCGACGCTGGGGCCGAGTACCGTCTGGCGCGGGCGTCCGACGTGCCGCTGGGCGCGGCCCGCTGACCGCGGCGCCGCCCCATCGAAGCGGCCTCGGGCGTCCGCGTTCCGACGCGGAGCGACCCGAGGCCGTGGGGGAACGGTGTGGGCGCCTAGCGGTCGAGCGCCCGGCGGATCAGCCGCACTTGCTGTAGCCGCAGCTCTCGCACTTCATGCAGCCCTCTTCGAAGCGCAGCGGCGCGCCGCAGTCGGGGCAGCCCTTGCCGTGGTTGAGGACGTTGTCGACGCCAGCGGTCTCGAGCGCGACGGCGATCAGGTCCGCCTTCGAGGCGACCATGCGGCCCTGGTAGGAGCCGTACATGCCGCCGTTGATGCCGCGCAGGGTCTTGACCAGCGCCTCGGCCGGCACGCCGTACTGCAGCGCGATGGACACCACCCGACCCAGCGCCTCGCTGTCGGCGTTGGCCTCGTCGCCGGCCTTGCCGGAGAGGATGAACACCTCGCTGGGCAGGCCGTCCTGCTTGTTGACGATGACGTAGAAGCCGCGCGACTCGCCGCTGGGCAGCGTCAGCTTGACGGCGTCGGTGAAGCCCTCGAGCCGGCCGGGCCGGTCGAACAGCGGCTCGCCGGGAAGGCGATCCGTGCTGCGCATGCGAGCGGCGATCCCGGCATCGCGGACGGCGGGCGGCGCGACGGTCGGTGCCGCGGGCGGGGTCACCGTGCGCACCTGCGGCGCGGCGCCTCCCCCGTCGTCCGCGCCCGAGCCGGCACCCGAACTGTCGCTGCGTGCTCCGTCCGTGGACAGTGTCGCGGAAGGAGCGGGCGACGCTCCGCGGGTCGGCGCGCCGGATCGCGCGCCGAGGATGATGCGGGCGCCTGCCACCGGTGCCGCGGGCGCCGGCCCCGGCGGCCCGCAGGGCCCCGGGGGAACGGCCGCGCCGTCGATGATAGCGGAGACCGCTGAACCACCCGCGGCGGACACGCTGACAGTGCCCGAGCCCGCCTACCTTGACGCGGGCGACGGCGTGGCGAATGCGCGGATCGGCGACGGCACGCCCTTCACCGTCGGCGTCATGCCGCCGCATGAGAAAGTGACCGGCACGATCGTGCCTGCGACCATCCGGCTTGAGACCGAGGCTGACGTCGAGCGTGCCCGGGTGACGGTTGCCGGTTCCGACGACCTCGAACTGGTCGGGCTGGGCGATGATGGTGTGGTCTTCGAGGGCCCGCTGACCGCCGGGCAGCAGACAGTCCTGAGCGTGAGGATGATGGCGCGCCGGGCCGGCTCACAGGTAATCACAATGCGCGTGCGCAGCACTGATCCGATCGTTGATACCCGGCTGAGGGTCGGGATGGGCACGTTCGCCGAGCCCGTGCCCTCCGCTGAGCGCCCGGTGCAGTTCAACTTCGTCGGCACTCCGATCCGCGAGGCCGTCTCCGAGGTCACGAGGCAGTCGGGGCTGAGCGTCATCGTCGATCCCGGGGTGGGGGAGGCGACCGTTACCGCGCGCGCCGACGATCCCGTCCCGGCGGGGGCGGCCCTCAGGTCCATCGCGAAGGCCGCGGGGCTGCAGGTGACGGAGAAGGGCGGCGCATCGGTCGTTGAGAAGGCGGAGGATGCACAGTGAACCCCACCGGACCACGCTGCGCGGCAGTCGCGCTCACCCTCATGATGGTGGCCGCTCTGACACTCGTTCCGGGCGCGTGCGCGGCCGATGAGCCGACCGCGCTTACCCCGCGCGCTGCCGTCTTCCCCTTCGCCGACCCG
>CAZJGU010000023.1:0-6908 GCA_964545455.1 uncultured bacterium
CGTGGCCGCCACGACCCCGATCCCAGCGAGGGCCCCACCCCCGACCCGGTCCACCGCCGAGGCACCCGCACTGCCGCCGGAGGCGATGCTGGAGCGGCTCGGGCGGCTGGACGCCGTCCGGCAGTGGATCTGGCTTCCCGACGGCAAGCGCCCGGTCGCTCGCGGCGTCGGCCCGGAGGCCGAGCGCGCCCGTCAGCTGCTGGCGCCGATCGTGACCGTCCTCGGGCGCTCCGGCGCGGTACGTTCAGTCCACGTGCAGCACGGTCACGGCCACGTCCTCGTGGGCCGGGCCGCCGGGGCGACGTTCGCCGTCGCCGCCGATCTCGACGTGAACCTCGGAGCGGTCTACGCCACGTTCCGTGCGCTCAAGGAGGAACCATGACCATCGCCCGCACCTTCGCCGTCGGCCTGGTGGCCACGCTGGCCGCCACGCTCGCCTTCGCCGTGGCGTTCGCGCAGGAGGCCACCCCCGAGGACGACGTCCTGCGGCGCTACCAGCTGGCGACCGACAGCCTGACGGCGGCGGTCGTCGCGCTGCCGGACGATGCGGTCGAGGCGCGCTCGGCGCTGGATCGTGCCTTCAGTGCCCTTCTCACCCTGTCGCGGGGCGATGGCAGCGCCCTGGCGGACTCGCTCGACCGCGTGTTCGAACGGGCCCGCACGGCGATCGACAACCGCAGCCAGACCGACCTCGCGGTGCAGGCCCAGGTGCTCGTCGGTGGCTTCCAGCGGCTGCTGTTCGAGGCGGCGCTGATCGCCGCGGTCGAGGGCGACCAAGAACTGGCCCGGGCGCGCCTGCTGGCACTGGCCGACGACGTCGGGCTGGGCGAAGCACGCATCGCACAGCTGCAGGCCGAGACCGAGGCGGGTCCCCTGCGACGCGTGTTCGAGGCCGGCGTGGCCGAGCAGGTGGCTGCGCGCCTGGAGCTGCTGCTGGACGCGGGCGCGCCCGAGGACACCGACGCCGCCTACCGCGACCTGGCCCGCGCCTACGCCGACTTCCTGTTGGTCCAGGACTCCGGGCGACTCGATCCCACCTCCAATGAACGCTTCGTCGACGCCGCCCGCGGCCTGGTGGACGGCGATGACGAGGGCTACCTCGCCTCGCTGGACGCCCTCTCGGGCGACCTGGCCGACCTGCGTGACGCGGCCGACGCCGACGCGCCCCCGCGCGACGACGTGGGCGAGGGCGCGGCGGTGGTCGCCGACCTCGGCGGCGAGGACGACGCGCCAGCGGAGGACGACGCCGCCGCGCGAGCGGAGGACGACGTCGCCGCGCCGGCGGAGGACGACGTCGCCGCGCCGGCGGAGGACGAGTCCGTCGCAGGTGCGGACGACGCCGTGGCCGCGGACGACGCAGCCGAGCCGGCGCTGGAGGAGGTCGACCTCGAGGCGCTGCGCGCCGAGATCGAGACCGAGGTGCGCGATCAGGTCGCGGCCGAGATGGAAGCCCAGGCGATCGCCGACCTCGCGCTCGAGCTCACCAACCTGGGCGTGCCCGCCGGCGAACGGGACGCCTGGGCCGCCGACCTCTACGAGGCCGGCGTGACCTCGGTCGCCGAGCTCGAGGCCGAGCTGGCCACCCTGGCCGCCGCCTTCGAAGCCGAGGTGCTGCGCGGCGACGTCGTGATGGCCCAGGCGCTCCTCGACCGCATCGAGACAGCCTACGGCCCGCGCCGCAGCGCCGTCGGCGGCACCGACCTGGCCGCGCTCGCGTTCCGCCTCGCGCCGCAGGCGGACGGCCGCCTGCGAGCCACCCTCGACCGGCTCCAGCGCGCCCCGACGCTGCGCGCCAGCGACGCGTCGCTGCTGGTCACCGAGGTGGTCACGCTCTCCGACGCCCTTCGAGGTGGGTCTGCGCCGGTCCTGCAGGAGGCGATCGCGACGACCGCCTCGTGGTGGCGCGACTGGATCCGCCCGGCCACGATGATCGTGCTGGCCCTGCTGGCCCTGATCCCGCTGCGGCTGCTGCGGTTGGCCTTCGGCGGCGGCAACCCCAACTGGTCGCTGGTCGGTCTGGCGCTGTTCCTGCTGCTGCTGCCGATCTACGTCGAGGGCGTGCTGGCCGCCGCGGCGCTGCTGGCCGGACCGCTGGCGATGCCGGCTCTGGCCGGCTGGACCGTGGCATCGGCCTTCGCGAGCGAACTGACGCAGTTCGTCTGGGCCGCCGTGATGGCGCTGGCCATCCTGTTCGCCATCATCGGCCTCTACGGCATCTGCGCGCAGTTCGGCGTGGTCGGCCGCCGCCGCAGTGCGACGGCGACGCCCGGCACGCGGGCGGGACGCACGAGGGCGACCCGGGGCGACAAGACGCTGGTGGACTGGGACGACGAAGAGTTCTGACGCCGGACGGAGGTCCGCTTCGATGACGTCCAGTCCTGCCTACCGGATCTGCCTCGAGCGGCTCGAACGGGTGCTCTCGCCGCGCGTCGCCTCGCGCTCGCTGCACGCCGCGATGCGGCTCGCGAACGTGGCGTCGAGCGACGCCAGCGCCGACCAGCTCGAACCGATCCTCAAGAACGAGGTGTTCAAGCAGTTGCAGGTCGCGATGCCTCCGGACGCCGCGCGTGAGTTCGTGGTGGCCACCGTCGACGCGATGCGCGACGCAGCGGCTGCCGGTCCCGAACCCGCCGACGGCAGCGCCGAGGACGAGACCACCGAGCGTGCCGCCCCTGCCGCGCATCAGGACGTGAGCGGGCCGGCCGGCACGGACGCGGGACCGCTGGACGACGCCGACGAGTCCGGCGCGCGGGTGGCCGGCGCGAGCGGGCTGGACCTCGCCGCCTTCGAACGGCTGCGCGACGCCGCGCGACCGTTCAACCTCTACTTCGCCTGGCCCGAGGTCCGCCGCCTGCGCGCCCTGCTCGCCCGCCTGGACGAGATCGCGCGGGGCGAGGCCGACGACGGCGACGCCACCAGCCTGCTCGACGAGGCCGAGCGCAGCCTGGACACGGTCCACCAGACGCTCGAGGACCGGCTGGTCCTGCAGGCTCAGGAGCTCGCCCGTGTGCAGGAAGGGTACGAGGAGGTCGCCGACGTCGGCGGTCCCAAGGTGCGGCGCCTGAGCGCTCTGATCGAGCGTGTCCGGACCGCGCAGGACGCGCGACAGCTGGCGGACGCCGAACTGGAGCGCGCGAGCGACCTGACGCGCGACCTTCGCAAGCTGCTCGCATCGAGCGTCTACCAGACCGACGCCGCGGAGGGCGGCGTCGACCTCGAGGCCCGCATCAAGGCGCTCGACGTCGATGCCGAGCTGGCCGAGCTGGACCGTCTGGCCCGCACCCACGCGCTGCTGCTCGAGCACCGTGAGGACCTCGAGCGGCGGCTGGTGGAGGCGCGCGAGCAGATCGCGTCCGGACTGACCCTCGGCGACGACCTGGGCTCGCTCGGGGACGACCTCGAGGGCGAAGCGGCACAGCAGGTGCGCGAGGTCGAGGCCGAGCGGGCCGACCTGGCGGGCCGGCTCGACGCGGCGCCCGATGCGTGGACCCCCGAGCTGCGCCGCGAGCACGGCGTACTCCACGACACCCTGGCCGACGGGGCGCTCCCGCCGCTGGCCGACCTCGTGCACTTCCGCGAACGGGCCGAACTGGCCCTGGAGCATCGGCGCTCGGCCGGCCGACGCGCCGAGGCGGCAGCGGCCGAAACCCGGTCCCGGTTGGACCAGCAGGGCGACCGCCTCGAGCGGGCTCGCCAGGCGCTGTTGCGCTACGCCGACGACGCGGACGATCCGCGCGTGGCGCGGCTACGCGCGGCCGTGGACCGATTGTGGTCCGCGCAGGTGGAGGAGCGCATCGACGCCGACGCCGAGGCGGTGGTCGGCGCCGCGGCCGACGCGCTGGCCGAGGCGCGCCCCGACGACGCCGATCCCGACGTGGCCGTCCGAACCCAGATCGGCTCGCTGATCGATCGGCTGGCCGGTCTTCCTGCGGCGATCGATCCGAACGGAACGGCCGAGCTGCGCGCCGAGCTGGAGGCCGAGCTGGACGCGCCGCGCGGCGAAGGCCAGCTCGAGCGTCTCGCCGCGGCCGTCGCGGATGCCGTATCGGCCGCCCGCGAACGGGCTCGCCGCGAACTCGACCGCCTCGGCGCCGAGGCGGGGCGCTGGGGCTCGAGCGAGCTGCTGGACGCGATCCGCGACGCCAACGAGCAGCTCGAGGAGGGGCGCACGCCCGCGCTGGGCGAGCTCGAGCGGCGTACCACCGAAACCATCGAGCGCCGGCGCGCCGAGCAGCTCGAGCGCCTGCACGCGATCGAGCGCGACGCCGCCCGCCTGACCGACATCGACCCCGACCTCGAGCGCGAGCTCGCGGACGCCCTGACCCGCAGCCACGAGCGGCTCGCGAGCGGACAACCCGCCCAGGCGCTCGACGACGCGGCGCGCTACGTGGGTCGGCTCGAAGCGGTCCTCGAACGCCGCCTCGGCGACGTGATGCCGCGCCTCGACGCGGCCCTCGCGACCTTCGCGACGGTCGAGCGCCTCAACAGCGGCGAGGTGGCCACCGTCCGTCGCGTCCTGCACCACCTCGACGACCAGCGCGACGCCTTCGGGCGGGTCTCGCCGGCGCTGCGCGCGCGCATGGAGCGTTCGCTGCAGGAGGCCGAGGATCTCCTCGCCACCCTGGTCGAGGAGGAGCGCGCCACCCGTGCGATCGCCGATCAGCTGATGAGCGGATCGGCGTTCGATGCTCTGCTCCCCGGCTTCGGCGGCGACGCGCCCCCCGCCGCTGCGTCGGCGAGCGCCGACGATACGGCCCGCCCACCCGGCGACGAGGGCGCCGCGGACGCCTGGCTGGCCATCGCGGAGCGCAGCGACGTCGCCGCGGCCGGCCTGGTGGCGCGCGGCGCGACCGTGCGCCGGGCGCGCGGCATGCCCCCGGGCAGCGACCCCGACTGGGCGGACGGCGCCCACGACCTGGTCGCGCGCGCACATGAGCTCGGGCGCACCCTCGCCCTCGGCGAACCGCGCCTGATCACCTTCGAGCACGACGACGGCTGCCTGCTCGTCGGGCACGCCCGGGAGGGAACCGTGCTGCTCGCGGGGCGCGAGCCCGGCACCCTCGGCCTGCTGGTCCAGGAGCTGCGCGAGGATGCCTGGCGTCGGGCCGCCGCCGACCTCGCCCGACGCGAGGGCGTCGACGGTGCGACGGACGCTGGCTGACGAGGCCGCCACGCGCGCCTTCGCCCGCGAGCTCGCCGGGCGGCTGCCCCACGGCGCCCTGTTGCTGCTGGACGGGCCGCTCGGAGCCGGCAAGACGACGCTGATCGCCGCGGTGGTCGACGCGCTGGGCGGTCCGGCGCGGGTCTCGAGCCCGACCTACACCCTGATCCACGAGTACCCGACGCCGGAGGGCCCGATCGTGCACGTCGACGCCTACCGGCTCGGCGACCCCGCGGCGCTGGAAGGATTCGGCCTCGACGAGTACCTGGAGCGCGCGCACCTCGTCGCGGTCGAGTGGGGCGGCGGACTGGCCCAGCATCGTCCCGACGCCTGGCGGCTGCGCCTCGATCGATCGGCCGAAGAACCCGACGTCCGCACCGCCGTACTGACCCCGCCTCGCGGGTAGCATGGCGGCCGTGCAGATCCGCCTCGGCCTCGACGCGTCCGGCCCGTACCTCGCGACCGCCCTGTGGTCGCCCGAGCGCGGCCCGCTGGCGATGCGGGCGACCCGGTTGGAGCGCGACCATGCCGCCCGCTTCGTGCCCGAGCTGGAGGCGCTGCTGGCCGAGGCCGGGGTGACCCGCGACCGGTTGGCCGCGATCACCGTCGGCGTCGGACCCGGCTCGTACACCGGTCTGCGCGTCGGGATCGCGGCGGCTCGCGGCCTGGCGACCGGCCTCGGCCTGCCGTTGGGCGGGGTCGACTCCCTGGCGTTGATCGCCTGGGGGGCCCTGGCACCGGGCGAGACCGGACTCGCGGTCCTCGACGCGCGCCGCGGCAACGTCTACGCGGGCCTCTACCGGCGCGACGGCGACGACCTCGTGACCCTCGCCCCGCCGGCCAAGCGGCCGCGCGACGCGGTGCGCGCCGCGCACCCGGACGCGCGCTGGCTGGAGGGCCTCGCTCCGGACGCCCGATGGGCGGCGATGCGCCCACCGGGTCGGGGCGACACGACGGCCGTGTACCTGTGACGTCGCACGGTATACTCCCCCGACTTCACGGCGGACGCGCCGCCGGACGGACCCGGCGTCGTCGCGCCAAGGCGGGCGCCCGCGCGCCACGGCGACCCGGGGTGGGAGAGTAGCGATGTTCAGACCGTGGCAAGAGATCGGCGTCGACCTGGGGACGGCCACCGTCCTGATCTACGTCAAGGGACAGGGCATCATGCTGCGGGAACCCTCCGTGATCGCCATGGTGCGCGACACCGGCGAGGTCAAGGCGGTCGGGGACGAAGCCTACCGAATGCTCGGCCGCACCCCCGGCAACATCACCGCCGTCCGCCCGATGCGCGACGGCGTGATCGCCGACTACGATCTGACGGAGAAGATGTTGCAGGCCTTCGTCCGAAAGGTCGTCACCGGCCCCGGACGCTTCTTCCGCCCGCACATCATGGTGTGCGTCCCCTCGGGCGTCACCGAGGTCGAGCGTCGCGCGGTGCTGCAGGCGACCCGCGAGGTCGGGGCCCGCAAGGCGTTCCTGATCGAGGAGCCGCTGGCCGCGGCGGTCGGCGCGGGCGTCGACATCGCCGAACCGACCGGCTCGATGATCGTCGACATCGGCGGCGGTACCACCGACGTCGCCATCATCAGCCTGGGCGGGATCGTCGTGAGCGAGAGCCTGCGCATCGCCGGTAACGAGTTCGACGAGGCGCTCATCCGCTACATCCGGCACAAGGAGAACCTGCTGATCGGCGACCGCACCGCCGAGGAGGTCAAGATCGCCATCGGCTCCGCCTACCCGCTGGAGG
>CAZJGU010000023.1:6918-21716 GCA_964545455.1 uncultured bacterium
CGGCGCGGCGATCCTCCCCGAGGGGGAACAGGACGAGGAGATCGAGGTGCGGGGCCGCGACCTGATCAACGGCCTGCCCAAGACGATCACCGTTCGCACCGCCGACACGGTCGAGGCCCTCGAGGAGCCGATCCAGAAGATCGCCGACGGCGTCCGGCGGGTGCTGGAGCTGGCGCCGCCGGAGCTGGTCAGCGACGTCATCGACCGGGGCATCATCATGACCGGTGGGGGCTCGTTGCTGCGCAACTTCGACGAGTTGCTGCGCCGCACCACCGGCATCCCGGTGGCCGTCGCCGAGAACGCGACCGATTGCGTCGCGCTGGGGACCGGCAAGGCGCTCGACATGCTCCACGTCCTGCAGGACGCCCTGATCTCCGACAACTTCCTTCGCCGCTGAGGACCGGCGTGCCTCGACCCGTTCCCCGTCGCCGGCGCGCGACCGTGCGCGTCCTGGCGCGGTGGGGGGCGACGCTCGCCCTTCTCTGGACCGCCCTGGCGGCCGGCGTGGCGGCGGCCGAGGACCTTCCGCTGGACCGGATCGGGCCGGGCGACGTCGGCTACGTCGTGACCGAAGCCGGGGGCGAGCTCCGACGCTTCGACGTCGAGGTGCTGACCGTCCGCACCGCCGACGGGCCGGGCCTTCCGACGATCCTGATCCGCACCTCCGGCGCCTTCTTGGACGAGGTCGGCGGGGTCGCCGCCGGCATGTCGGGCAGTCCCGTCTACCTCGGGCCTCCCGGGGAGGAGCGCCTGGCCGGCGCCCTCGCCTACGCCTTCCCCGACAGCGACCACCGCCTGGCGCTGGTCACGCCGATCGCGGCGATGCGTGCGCTGGCGGGCGACGGCGAGGGACCGGCCACGCCGCCCGGTGGCGTCGCGCCGCTCGGACCCGCATCGCTGCTGCTGGCGGGGGCGTCGCCGCGCGCGGCGACGCTGCTGGCCCCCGCGCTCGAACGCCTGGGCGCCCGGGCCGTGCCGGCGCAGGCGGGCGCCGCCACGACGCGGGCCGAGCTGGAGCGCCCGCTCTCCCCCGGCGACGCGGTCGCGATCGCGCTGGTGCGGGGCGACCTGGTCGTCGCGGCGGTCGGCACCGTCACCGACGTCCGTGACGAGCGCGCCTGGCTGCTGGGACACCCGCTGCTGCGGGCGGGTCCGGTCGACCTGGCGCTGTTCGCCGCCGACGTTCCGGCCATCGTCGCCGACCGCAGGCTCCCCTACAAGCTGGCGGACGTCGTGGGGCCGGACCCGATCGGCCGCGTCACGCGCGACGGCCAGGCCGGGCTGATCGCCACCCTGGGCGATGCACCGGCCGACCTGCCGTTGATCGTGCGGGTGGACACCGCAGGCGCCTCGCGCACGGTCGCGGTCCGCCTCGCGCGGTTGCCGGGCCTGACCCCGGCGCTGGCGGCGCTGACGGTCCAGGAGACGATCGACGCCCTGCGCGACCGGGTCGGAGGAGGATCGGCCGAGCTGGCCTGGGAGATCGACCTGGGCGACGGGCGGCCGCTGCGGCTGCTGGACCAGCGTGTCGACGAGGCCGACCTGGCGGCGGCGGTCGCGCGCACGGCCGCGGGTCCGCTGGCGATCCTGTTGGGCAACCCGTTCCGCGACCCGAACCTCGTACGCGTCGCGTTGCGGATCGAGATCCGCGAGGAGCGCGACCATGCCGAGCTGGTCGAGGTCGCGCTGGAGGCGCCCGAGGTCGTGCCCGGCGGGACCGTCCAAGCGTTCCTGCGCCTCCAGCCGTTCCGCGGCGAGGCGCGCGTGACGACGCTGGCGATCCCCGTCCCGGACGACGTGCGCCCCGGCGAGCTGGTGCTGACCTTCCGAGGCGCGTCGGTGCCGGACCCGCGCAACGAGGAGGACGATCCGCCGGCGGCGGATCCGTACGACCAGGCCACCTCCGGCCTGCCACCGCTGCTGTCGTGGGGCGAGCTGATCGGAGCGCTGGAGGAGCGCCCCCAGGCACGCGAGCTGCTGGTCGAGATCCCGGGCGAGACGCGGCCGCGCCGGCTGGCGCGGACCGACCTGGGGTCGTTGGTCACCGGTCTGGAGCGGGTGACGGTCCGGATCGTCGACCCGGACGCGAGTCGGGACGGAACGGGAGGCGAGGAATGACGATCGACACGGCGCGGCTGGCCGAGCGGATCGGCGGCCGCTTGGAGGGCGCAGCGCGCCCGGTGCACGGCCTGGCCGACCCCGGCGCAGCTTCGGCCGACCGGATCGTCGTCGCCGCCGACGCGGCGACGCTCGCACGCGCGCTGCAGGCGGACGACGTGGCGGGCTGCGCCGCGTTGCTGGTGCGCGACGACGCCGAGGTGCCCGCGCCGCACCCCCCGTTGATCCGGCACGCCGAGCCACGGCTGGCGTTGGCGCTGGCCAGCGCGCTGTTCGACCGCGAGCCCCGGCCGGCCGGCGGCGTCGACGCGGGCGCCACGGTGGACCCCGAGGCGCGCTTGGGTGCGGACGTCCACGTCGCCGCCGGCGCGCTGGTGGCGGCCGGCGCCGTGGTCGGCGACCGCAGCGCGATCGGACCGGGTGCGGTGGTGGGCGAGGACTGCGTCCTGGGCGCCGACGTCCGGCTCTTCGCACGGGCGGTGCTCTACCCGCGCGTGCGCCTCGGCGACCGCGTGCGGGTGCACGCCGGTGCGGTGCTGGGCGCGGACGGCTTCGGCTACGCCCCGTCGCCGCAGGGGGCGGTCAAGATCCACCACCTCGGCGGCGTGCGCATCGGGGACGACGTCGAGATCGGCGCCAACGCCTGCATCGACCGGGGCACGGTCGAGGACACCGTGGTCGGGTCGGGGAGCAAGATCGACAACCTCTGCCAGGTCGGTCACAACGTCCGCATCGGCCGCCACTGTCTGATCGCCGGCACGGTCGCGATCGGAGGGTCCACCATCGTCGAGGACGGCGTCCAGATCGGCGGCGGTGCGGCGCTGTCCGACCACGTGCGGATCGGTGCGGGCGCGCGCATCGCCGGCCGCGCCGGCGTCTCCAAGGACGTCCCGGCCGGCGAGGCGTGGGGCGGGGCCCCGGCCGCACCGATGCGTGACTGGGTCCGCGAGCGCTACCTCATCGCCCGACTCGAGCGAATCTGGGCGTTCGTTCGGGCCGCCCGGAAGGACGCGGAGCGGGTCGACGGATGAGCGACGCCTCGGCGGTCGTCCGGGGCACCGGGGTGCACGGAGGGCGGGCCACCACCGTCCACCTGATCCGCCGCGAGGGACCGGTTCGCCTGCGTCGCGCCGGGCGGGAGATCGTGCCAGGACCGGAGGCGGTCGTCGCGACGCGCGCCTCGACGGTGCTGGGTGCCGACGGGGTCCGCGTCGCGACGGTCGAGCACCTGCTCGCGGCGCTGCACGTGCGGGGCATCTGGTCGGACCTGCTGATCGAGGTGGACGGCGACGAGCTGCCGATCCTCGATGGCTCGGCCGCGCCGTGGGACGAGGCGCTGGCCGACCTCGGCGCGTTCCCCGCCGCCCCCGCGCCGTTCGCGCCCGGGACCGAGGCCGAGGTCCGGCGGGACGACGGCGCGGTCGCGCGCCTCCAGGCCGGCCCGCGCCGGATCGCGGCGACGGTGCGCTTCGACCACCCGGCCATCGGCGAGCAACGTTGGTCGGGAGGCCCGGACGCCTGGCCGACCCTGCTGCCGGCACGTACGTTCGGCTTCGCGGCCGAGGCCGAGGCGCTGCGCGCGGCCGGCCTCGCCCTGGGCGCGGGGCCGGAGAATGCTATCGTCTTCGGCGACGATGGCCCGCTGCAGCCGCTCCGCTTCCCCGACGAGCCGGTCCGCCACAAGGCGCTCGACGCGCTCGGGGACCTGTACCTGGCGGGCCGCCCCTTCGACGGGACGCTGTGCGTCGAGCGCGCGGGCCACGGCCTCCACGTCCGTCTGGTCCGCATGCTGAACGGGTCGGCCGGGGGGCGCCCGTGACCGCCGCCGGGCGGCTCCGGGTCGCCGTCGTCGGTGCCGGCGTGATGGGCCGGCACCACGCCAACAACTACCTGGCCATGCCGAGGGCCGAGCTGGTCGCCGTGGTGGATCCCGACCCGCTCGCGCGTGCCAACGCCGAACGCAGTTTCGGCTGCGCGGTCTACCCCGACGTCGCCGCCATGCTGCGGGCGACCCGGCCGCAGGCCGCCAGCGTCGCCGCGCCGACCAGCCATCACTTCTCCGCGACCGAGCGCCTGCTGGACGCGGGCGTGCACGTGCTCGTCGAGAAGCCGGTCGCCGCCACGATCGCCGAGGCCCGGCGCCTCGCGCAGCGCTCGCGCGCGGCCGGGCTGGTCCTGCAGGTCGGCCACATCACGCGCTTCTTCCGCGCGGTCCAGCTGCTGGCCGAGCGGGTCGAGGAGCCCTACCTGATCGAGGCCCGACGGCTCTCGCCGCAGGCACGGATCAAGGACGTCGGCGTCATCCTGGACCTGATGATCCACGACATCGACATCGTGCTGGGGATGGTGCCGTCGGCGATCGCCGACGTGTCGGTCGCCGGGCACGTGGTCGACGACGGATCGCCGTACGAGGACGTCGCCGCCGCGCAGCTGACGTTCGAGAACGGCTGCATCGCACGGTTCCTGGCCTCGCGCGTGGCGCCGGACGCCGAGCGCAGCCTGGTCGTCGCCGAGCGCGAGCGCACCTTCCGGGTCGACTTCCTGCGCGAGCCGCACACCGAGATCGCCGTCTACCAGGCCCGCCGCGACGAGGCCGGCGACACGCACGTCCGCACCGACCGGCACGTGGTGGCCGAGGACAACCCGCTGCGCGAGCAGCTCGAACACTTCCTCGACCGCATCGCGACGGCCGTGCCGCCGATCGGGACGCTCGACGACGACCTGCGTTCGCTGCAGGTCGCGACCGAGCTGCTGGGCCGCCTGCGGCCCGCCGAGGCGCCCCGGGCGGCCCTGACCCCTCGGGTACACTGACCGCCATGGACGTCGACATCCGCGCGGTGCTGCCGCACCGCTACCCCTTCCTGCTCGTCGACCGGATGCTGTCGCAGGACGGCGACCGCTTCGTGTGCGTCAAGAACGTCAGCTACGGCGAGCCGTTCTTCGCCGGCCACTTCCCGCAGGAACCGGTCATGCCCGGCGTGCTCATCGTCGAGGCGATGGCCCAGGCGGCCGCGCTGGGCCTGGCGGCGCGCGAGGGCCTCGAGGGTGGCCAGGTCGGCTACCTCGCCGGCATCGACGACGCGCGCTTCCGGCGCAAGGTGGTCCCCGGCGACGTGCTGAGGCTCGAGGGCGAGATCCTGCTCTTCCGGCGCGGCCTCTGCAAGGTGGCCGTGCGCGCCACCGTCGAGGGCGAGACCGCCGCCGAGGCCACGCTCTCCTTCGTCTACCAGGACTGAGCCGTGCCCCGGGTCCACGGAAGCGCCGTGATCGACCCGGCGGCCCACCTCGCGGACGACGTCGTCGTCGGACCGCTGGTCGTGATCGAGGCCGACGTCGAGGTCGGGCCGGGCACGGTGCTGCTGCCGGGCACGGTCCTGCTGGACGGCGCCCGCATCGGCGCGGGCTGCCGGCTGGGGCCCTACGCCTCGATCGGGGGCCGACCCGAGGACCGCGGCTTCGCCGGCGAGGTCAGTTACGCGGTACTGGAGGACCGGGTCGAGGCGCGCGACTTCGTCACCATTCACCGCGCGACCGGCGCGGGTGCGGAGACCCGCGTCGGCGCCGGCAGCCTGCTGATGAGCTACGCCCACGTGTCGCACAACGATCGCGTCGGCCGCGACGTGACGATCACCAACCTTGTGCAGCTCGGTGGGCACGTCGAGGTCGGCGACGGCGCCGTGCTGGGCGCGGGCGCGATGGTGCACCAGTTCGCCCGCATCGGTCGCCTGGCGATGCTCGGCGCCGCCGGTCGCGCCAACCGGGACGTGGTGCCGTTCGCGCTGGCGCGCGGCGATCGAGCGCGCCACTACCGCGCCAACGCCGTCGGGCTCGAGCGGGCCGGCATGCCGCCCGCGACGCGCGACGCGATCCAGACGGCGCTCCGCTACCTGCGCCGGCGCGACGACGAAGGCTTGCGCGCCCTCGCCGCTCGCGTTCCCGAGGTGGACGAGATCGCCCGATTCGTGGCCACCAGTCGACGCGGCCTGGCGTCGTTCCGGGGCGGCCCGTGAGCGACCGGCCCCGGCTCGATCGCGAGGTCGTCCTGGTCAGCAACGGCCCGGGCGAGCTGCACGCTTGGGTCCGCCCGGTGCTGGAGGCGCTGCGGCGCCTCGACCCGGAGCTCGCCGTCCGGATCGCGCTGATCCCCTGCCAGTTCGCGTCCGGGCGGGAGGCCGAGATCGCCGCGACCTTCGGTGCCGACGCCGTCACCAGCCGGGCCGACTTCCTGCGGACCGTGCCTGCTGGACGCGCGCCGGCCGCCCTGGGCGCCAAGCGGGGCGTGCTCCTACAGGTCGGCGGCACGCCCAGCTACGGCGCGGCGCTGGCCGCGCGGCTGGGGCACCCCTACCAGCGCTACGCCTACACCGCCGGCGGGCACCGGCGGCTGGACCGCCTCTACCTGCCCGACGAGCGCACCGCCCGCCGAGCCCGCCGAGCCGGCACGCCGGCCGCGCGGGTCGAGGTGGTCGGCAACCTGGTGGCCGACGCCTTGGCGGACGTGGCCCCCGTCCCGGATCCGGGTCGACCGCACGTGATGGTGATCCCGGGCAGCCGTGACGCCTTCGCGCGCGTGCTGGTCCCGCTGATGTTGCAGATCGTCGACGAGCTGGCGCGACGGCGTCCCGGCGCTCGCTTCGTCTGGCCGCTCAGCCGGATGCTGTCGGAGGCGACGGTGCGGGACGCCATCGCAGGGGTCGAGAAGGACGTGCTGGGCGGGGTCGCCGGTCGGCGCGAGGGGGACGTGGTCGTCACGCCGGGCGGCGCCGCGATCGAGATCGTGCCCGAGGAGGTGCGCTACGCGCACATGCGCGCGGCCGACCTGGCGATCACCATCCCGGGCACGAACACCCTGGAACTCGGGATCGCCGGGGTCCCGTCGCTCGTCGTGCTGCCGATGAACGCCCCCGAGCGCATCCCGATGGAGGGGGTAGGGCACTGGCTGGGCCTGATCCCGCTGGTGGGTCGGCCGCTGAAGCGCTGGGCGGCGCGGCTCTACGTCGAGGGGTTCGACCAACCGGTCTCGCTGCCCAACCGCATCACCGGCGAGTCGCTGTTCGTCGAGGTCGCCGGCATCGTCGACGGCGACGAACTGGCGCACCGGGCGGACGCCCTGCTGGCCGACCCGGACGACCTGGCCCGCCGGCGCGCGCGACTGGCGGAGACGATGCCGACGCCCGGCGCCGCCGAGCGGCTGGCCCGCCGCGTGCTGGAGCGCCTGGAGGCCACGGCGTGACGCGCCCCCGGCTGCGCGCCTTGCTGGCGCCCTACGGCTCCGCCGGCTGGGCCGGGGTGGTCGCCGCGGTGGTCGGGGCGGCCCTCCGGGTCGCGGTGGTGCCGATCTTCGTCGGTCCCGTGCTCGACCGCGCGGTGGTGCGCGGCGACCTGAGCACGCTGCCGGGCATCTTCCTGGCGGCCGGCGCCGCGGTGGCGGGCACGTCGGCGGCGGTGTTGGCGCAGGACGCGCTGCTCGCACGGTCGGGCGCGAACCTGGTCGCCCGCTGGCGCGAGGGGCTCTACCGCAGCCTGCTGGCGCGGACTCCGGGACGACTGCCCGGCACGTCGGGCGGCTTGGCGGGACGCATCCTGTCGGACCTGCGCGAGGTCGAGACGCACCACCAGTACGGATTGGGCACGCTGGCGACCGAATCGGCCGCGGTGGTCGGGATCCTGGGCGTGCTGGCCTGGCGTGCGCCCGGCGCGACCGCGGCGCTGGTGGGCCTCGGCCTCCCGACGGCGCTGCTGCTGGCCTGGCTCGGCCGGCGCCTGCGCGGCCAGGCCGACCGGGCGCAGGAGGGGACCGAAGCGGTCGCCGCCCACCTCCAGGAAGGTCTCAGGCAGCACGCCGTGGCCCGGGCGTTCGGGGCCGAGGGCTTCCTGCTGACGCGCTTCGGGCAGGCCAACGAGGCGACCCGTCGTGCCGCCCGGCGCCGCGGCCTGCTGTACGCGCTGCAGATCCCGGCGACCCAGGTCGCGGTGTTCCTGGCGCTGGGCGGGCTGGTGGCGCTGCTGGCCGGACGTGCCGCGGCGGGCGAGATGACCGTCGGTCAGGTGGTCGAGTACCTCACCCTGGTCGCGCTGCTGTCGACCCCGGCGCAACTGCTGCCGCGCGGCTACGCCCTCCTGCGGCAGGCCGAGGCCGCCGCCGCGCGCTTGCTGGCGCTGGAGCGCGACGCCGCGCCGGTCGCTCCGGCAGGGGTCGAGCACGCGGAACCGGCGGCCCGTCCGGCGGCGACGGCGCCTGACCGCGACGCCGGCGATCCCGGTCTGACGCTGGACGACCTGTGGGTGCGCTACGACCCGGACGGCCCGTGGGTGCTGGCGGGCGCGTCGGCGCGGCTGCCGGCCCGCGGGCTGGTGGCCCTGGTCGGCGACAGCGGCGCCGGCAAGAGCACCCTGTTGGGCGTGCTGCTGGGCTTCGTCCACGCCGACCGGGGCCAGGTCCGCCTGGACGGCGCCCCACTGGCGGCGCGCCCCGGCGCCATCGGCTGGGTGCCCCAGTCGCTGGACCTGATGCGCGGCAGCGTGCGGGACAACCTGGCCCTCGGCCGCGAGGTGGACGACGCGGCGGTCTGGGCGGCGATCCGGGCGGTCGGCATGGCCGACGCGATCGGTGCATCGCCCGCGGGGCTGGATCAGCTGCTCGACGAGGACGGTGCGGGCCTGTCCGGCGGGCAGCGCCAGCGCTTGTCGATCGCGCGTGCGTTGCTGGGGCGCCCGGCGGTGCTGCTGCTCGACGAGCCGACCGCCAACCTGGACGCCGCCGCCGAGGCGTCGCTGGTCACGACCCTTCGGGCCGAGGCGCGCCAGCGCCTGGTGGTCGCCGTCGCGCACCGCAGCGCGCTGGCCGACGCGGCCGACCTGGTGCTGGAGCTGGCCGACGGGGGCCTGCGCACCGTCGCGACCGCGGGCGCGCCGGTCGGGGAGGGCCGGCCGTGACCCGCAGCGACCTGTACGACGATCCGGCCCTGTACGCGCTCCAGTACCGCACCTACCGCGAGGACCTGGCGTTCTACCGGGGGCTGGCGCTCGACCGGCCCGGGCGGGTGCTCGAGCTGGGGGCGGGCGACGGGCGCGTGACGGTCGAGCTGGCGCGCCTGGCCGAGCGGGTCGTGGCGCTCGAACCGTCGGGACCGATGCGCGAGGCCGCCGCGGCGCGCCTGGAGGAGGCGGGCCTGCGGGAGCGGGTCGAGCTGCTGGACCTCGACGCGCGCCAGCTGGACGCGGCCGACGCCTTCGAGCTGGCGGTCGCGCCGTTCCACATGCTCAACGAGCTGCGCGGCCTGGCGGACCAGGACGCGGTCCTGACGGCGGTGCGACGGTCGCTGACGGCAGGGGGCGCGTTCGCCTGCGACGTCGTCGCGCCCCGCTTCGGACCGACCGGGGTGCTGCGGCGCGAGGCCACCTGGCGCGACGCCGCCGGACGCGACGCCGAGCTGTGGCTGCTGCAGGAGGTGGACGAGGCCGAACAGATCGTCGAGAGCCTCTACCTCCTCGACCGGGAGGACGCCGACGGTCGCGTGGTCCGGAGCCGGCGCCGGCTGGTGCAGCGCTGGCTGCACCGCTTCGAGCTGGAGCGAGCGCTTCGCCAGGCGGGCTTCGCGACGGTGCGGGTGTTCGGCGACTTCGATCGTCGTCCGGTGGACGCGTCGGCCGCGCGCTACGTCGCGCTGGCCACCGTGGCCTGATCCGAGGCGTCGACCGCGTCGAGCACGCGCGCAGCGGCCGCCACCGAGGCGCCGTGGGGCACCTCCGCCCCCACCTCGCGTAGCGCCGCCTCGAGCGTCGCGGCGATCCCCAGCACGTCGACGTCGTCCAGCCAGCCGAGGGCGGAGGGCCGGATCAGGAACGGCCTGGTCGCGTCCTGGCCACCGGCGATGCGCACACCGCGACGCGCCATGACGGCGACCACGGCAGGCGCGTCGACGCCGGCCGGCACCCGCAGGGCGGCCACGGCGGGACTGGGCCGTCGCGAGAAGCGCCGGCAGCCCGCCGCCTCGCCCGCGGCCAGGAGCGCCTCGGACCGGCGCGCGCGGGCGTCCCACAGCGCCGGCAGACCGTCCTGCAGCAGCAGCGGCGCGGCGGCCGCCAGCCCGGCGATCAGCCCGACCGCCGGCGTCGTCGTGGGTCGCCCGGACGCCTGAGCGGGCAGCTCGGCGTGCAGGTCAAGCGAGAAGGTCCGCAGCGGCGCCGGCGGGGTCGCGCGGACCCGCTCCGACAGCCAGGCGAAGCCCAGCCCGGGGGGCAGCATCACGCCCTTCTGCGAGCCGGCCACGACCGCGTCGAGGCCCCAACCGCGCGGGTCCAGCTCGCTCACCGCCAGGCTGGTGACCGCGTCCACCACGATCCGCGCCTGGGGCGCGACCGCGCGCACCGCTGCGGCGTGGGCCGCGACGTCGTGGAGGGTTCCGGTCGACGTCTCGGAGTGCACCAGCGTCGCGGCGGCCAGATCGTCGCGGCCGGCCAGCGCGTCGGCGATCCGCTCGGGCGAGGGCGTGTCGCCCCAGGGCGCCTCGACCTCGACCACTTCGTGGCCGTGCCGGCGCGCCAGCGACGCCCAGCGCCGACCGAACTTGCCGGCGTGCACGGCCGCCACCGGAGCCCCGGCCGGCAGCGTCGACAGGAAGGCCGCTTCGAAGGCGGTCGTGCCGCTGCCGGAGAGGATCGCGACGTCGTCGCCGGGCACGCCCATCAGCGTCGCCAGCGCGCCGCGCGCCTGCTGCAGCAGCGCCGCGAACGCCTCGGTCCGGTGGTGCAGCGGGGGCCGTGCGATCGCCTCCAGCACGGCCGCCGGTACCTCGACCGGACCGGGCGCGGCCAGGCGGGTCTTGCGGAGGCTCACAGCCTCACCAGCCGCAGGCTCCGGATCACGTCGGGCATGCCGCGGAGCAGGTCCAGCACCTCGTCGGGCGGAGCGGCGTCCAGGGTCAGGACGAACATCGCCAGGCCGTCCTCCCCCACCCGGCTGAGCTGCATGCCGACGATGTTCACGCCGGCGTCGCCGAGCACCGTGCCGACCTTGCCGACCGCGCCCGGCCGGTCGACGTTGGTGCAGACCAGCATCGCGCCCTCGGGCTTGATCTCGATCCCGAAGCCGTCGATCTCGACGATCCGAAGGGTGTCGCCCAGGATCGTGCCGGCCACCTCGGCGTCGCCCTCGTCGCCCCGTACGCTCACGGCCACGAAGGTGGTGTAGCCGCGTCCGCGCGAGGCGGTCGTCTTGACGATCCGGATGTCGCGCTCCCGGGCGATCGCGCCAGCGTTGACGTAGTTGGGCGGCTCGTTCAGGATCGGCTCGAGGAAGCCCTTGGTGACCGCGGTGGCGATCGGATCCGGGTCGCGCGGGAAGTCGCCGGCGAACTCGATCGCCAGCTCGCGCACGCGCCCGCCGGAGAGCTGCGCGGCGGTCGTGCCCAGCATCTCGCCCAGCCGCAGGTGCGGTCCCAGGTCGCGCAGGACCTCGCTGGTGAGGGCGGGCGCGTTCACCACCCCGCGCGTGTAGTCGCCCAGCAACGCCTGCACGGTGCGCTCGAGGATCTCGGCCCCGACGCGCGCCTGCGCTTCGCGGGTGTTGGCGCCGAGGTGCGCCGTCAGCACCACGTCGTCGCGGCCCAGCAGAGGGTGGTCGGGCGCAGGAGGCTCGACCTGGAAGACGTCGAGCCCGGCGGCGAAGACGCGCCCGTCGTCCAGCGCCGCGGCCAGCGCCGACTCGTCGACGATCCCGCCACGGGCGGCGTTCACGACGATGGCGCCGCCCGGCAGGCGCGACAGCTCCGCATCGCCGATCATGCCGAGCGTCTCCTCGGTCAGCGGCGTGTGGACGGTCAGGACGTCGCTGCGTTCGAGCATCGCGCCGAGCTCGTCGAACAGCTCGACGTGGAGCTCGTCGGCCCGGTGACGCGAGATGTACGGGTCGTAGGCCGCGACGCTCATGCCCAGCGCCTGGGCACGGCGCGCGACCAGCGAGCCGATGCGCCCCAGCCCGACGATGCCGAGGCGCCGGTCCTTGACCTCGCGCCCCAGGAAGGCGCGGTCCCAGCGGCCGCCGCGGATGAGTCGGTCGCTGCGCGCCACCCCGCGCGAGGCGGCCAGCATCAGCGCGATCGCCAGCTCGGCGGCCGAGACGTTGTTGGCCTCGGGCGCGTTGAGGACCACGATGCCGCGGCGCGAGGCCGCCTCGAGGTCGATGTTGTCGACGCCCACCCCGCCCCGGCCGATGACGCGCAGGCGCGGAGCGGCCGCCAACAGGGCCTCGTCCACCTGGGTCCGGGAGCGGGTGATGATCGCGTCGTAGTCGCCGATGACGCGCAGCAGCTCGTCGCGGCCGATCCCTGCGCGATCGTGGAGCTCGACGTCGCCGGTCTCGACGTCGCCGAGCTGGACCTTGTCGGTGACCAGGATCTTCGGCATCGTCGCGGATGATAGCAGCCGACCGACGGCGCGGCCGACGGGTCGGGCTCGGCGTCAGTCGGCGTCGACGAAGCCGTCGAGCGCGAACCCTCCGGGCACCGGGAACGATTCCACGCCCAGCACGTCCATGGCCAGCTCCCCGCGCACCGAGAAGCCGGTCGGGATCCCCTCCAGCGCACCCGCCAGCGCCCGCCGACCGGGCTCGTCGAGCAACTGCGGATCGGGGTAGAAGAGCAGCTCCAGCCGGCGCTCGCCCCCCGCGGGCAGCGGTACCGGACCGACGTCCAGGCGGCCCAGCGGCGAGCCGGCCAGCGACAGCACCACGTCCTTGCCGCCCAGGAAGTAGCCGATCTCGCCCGGGTTGAAGACGGTCGCCGCGATCTGCACGACCGGCAGCCCCTCGCGCACCTCGAAGACGCGCGAGTCGCGCGGCTCGAAGCGCACGGCCGGCGGCTGCGCGGTCTCGCGTGGGAGCAGGCCGTCCTCGACCAGGACCGCGTCGCGGGCCTCGAAGACGAAGCCTCCGGCGCTGAACTGCGCGGCCCCCTCCAGACGGTAGGGCAGCGCCTCGCCGGTGAAGGCGCGCGCGACGGCCGACAGCAACGGCCGGCGAGCGGGCAGCTCGGCCGCGACCGGGAACGCCAGCGGCGCGGTGCCGTTCGCCTCGAGGAAGACGCCGGGCTCGAGGGTGCCGGCGGCGACCTCGGCGTCGGCCAGGATCACGCGGTAGTCCAGTCGGTCCAGCCGCACGCCGAACGGGTTCGGGTTGCGCGCCAGCACCGCCAGCGACAGCTCCAAGCGGGCGCCGGCGCCGGGTGGATCGAAGCGCTCCAGCCGGGTCCGACCGGGGAGCGGCTCGAACGTCAGCGGGGCGAACGCCACGGTCGGGCGGGCGCGCACCTCGGCCCCGGGCGCGCAGGCGCTCAGGGTCGCGAGCGCCAGCAGCGCGAGGACGAGGGCCAGCAGGGATCGACGCACGACGCGAGTCTAGCAGGCGCCCTGCGCGATCAGACGACCTGGCGCAGCCCGACGGCCTGGACGCGACGCTCGAGCTCGGTCCTCAGCCGTCCCGCCCAGGGAGCGCGGAGCTCCGGGTCGGCCTCGAGGATGCGCTGCGCGAGGGCGCGCGCCCGCTCGATCAGCTCGCCGTCGCGGGCCAGGTCGCCCAGCTCCAGGTCGGGCAGGCCGGACTGGCGGGTGCCGCGCAGCTCGCCGGGACCGCGCAGCTCGAGGTCCTTCTCGCTGATCAGGAAGCCGTCGGTGTGGCGCGCGATCACCTCCAGGCGGCGCTGCGTCGCGCGCGAGCGCTCGCCCGCGACCAGCACGCAGCGACTCTCGGCCGCGCCACGCCCGACCCGGCCGCGCAGCTGGTGCAGCTGAGCAAGCCCGAAGCGCTCGGCGTTCTCGATCACCATCACGCTGGCGTTGGGCACGTCGACCCCCACCTCGACGACGGTGGTCGCGACGAGCAGGTCGGTCTCGTGGTCGCGGAAGCGGCGCATCGCCTCGTCCTTCTCGCTGGAGCTCATGCGTCCGTGCAGCAGGTCGATCCGGCAGGCGTCCGGCAGCAGCGCGCGCAGGTCGTCGGCCATCTCGGTCGCCGAGGCGACCTCCTGCATCGTCTCGGCCTCGCTGCGCTCGATGAGCGGCGCGACGACGAACGCTTGGCGCCCCTCCTGGATGGCGGCCCACACCTCGCGGTAGACGCGCGGGCGCTGCTTGGCGGACACCAGCTCGGTCCGGACCGGCGTGCGGCCGGGGGGCAGCTCGTCGATCACCGACAGGTCCAGGTCGCCGTAGAGCGTCAACGCCAACGAGCGCGGGATCGGGGTGGCGGACATCACCAGCACGTCGGGCAGGTCGGCCAGCAGCGCACGGCGCTGCTCGACCCCGAAGCGGTGCTCCTCGTCGATGATCGCCAGGCCCAGGTCGTGGAAGCGCACCCCCTCCTGGATGAGCGCGTGCGTGCCGACGACCAGGCCCGCCTCGCCGCCGGCGACGCGCGCCCGCGCCTCGCGGCGCTCGCCGCTGCCGTGGGCGCCGATCAGCAGCTCCGAGCGGACCCCCAGCGGGTGCAGGTAGCCCCGCAGGTTGGCGAAGTGCTGACGGGCCAGGATCTCGGTCGGCGCCATCAGCGCGACCTGGCGACCGGCCCGGACCTGCAGCCAGGCGGCCGCGGCCGCGACGGCGGTCTTGCCGCTGCCGACGTCGCCCTGCAGCAAGCGCGCCATCTGCCGAGGCGAGGCCATGTCGGCGGTGATCTCGGCCAGGGC
>CAZJGU010000023.1:21726-33935 GCA_964545455.1 uncultured bacterium
GGAATCGCGCGGCCGCCGGCCGCCCCGTGTCGCGTGCGCAGGACGCGCAGCTCTAGGAACAGGAACTCGTCGAAGCGCAGGCGCTGCAGCGCCGCCGCCAGGGCGTCCTCGTCGTCGGGGAAGTGCACCTGGCGCAGCGCCCGGTCGAGGGGCACCAGCCCCTCCTGCTCCAGCAGCCGCCGCGGCAGGTGGTCGGGCACGGTCGGCAGCGCCGTCAGAAGCGCGTGCAGCGCCCGGCGCAGGTAGTCCTGCGACAGGCCGCGTGGCGTGCGGTAGAGGCCGACGATGCGGTCGGTCGACAGGCCGGCGTCGCCGTCCTCGAGCACCTCGTGGTGGAGCGCGTGCAGCTCGCGCTGGCGCCCGCGCTGCTTGACGCGCCCGGTGACGATCACGGTCCGGCCGGGGAACAGCTGGCCCTCCAGCCACGGCTGGTTGAACCACACCACCGTCAGCCGGCGACCGCGCGCGTCCTCCAGGAAACCGCGCACGATCGCCATGCCGCGGCGCGAGCGCGACGCCTTCCGCCCGAGCAGGACGCCCTGGACGGTGGCCTGCTCCTTGCCGTCCAGGGCGGCGAAGTCGGGCAGCGCGCGACGGTCCTCGTAGCGGCGCGGCCAGACCCGCAGCAGGTCGCCGTGCCGCTCGACCCCGATCTCGGCCAGCTTTCGTGGGGCCTGGGCGGCCAGGCCGACGTCGTGCTCGCCCAGCGGGGCGTCCAACAGGTCCGCCGCCGACGGGCGCCGGGCGGCCTCGGTCCGGGCGCGACGCTCCTCGCGGTCGGCCTCGCGCCGCTCGCGCGCCTCGTGCTCGCGGGCCTCCTCCGCGTCCAGCAGCGCGAGCGCAGCTTCCACCGCCGCGCGACGCTGGTCGGGCGTCAGCGCGGCGTAGCCGGCGAGGCGCGCGCGCACGTCGGCGAAGGGGGTCCCGACGCTGGTCAGCAGCCGCTCGAGCCCGCCCACGACGACGTCGTCGCGGCAGCCGCCGCGCAGTTCCTGGCGCAACGGGCCGCGGAGACGATCGCGCAACTCGCGCACGCTGGCCACGGGGCATGCTACCCGCGCGCCGGCGCCGGTCGCGACGTGAGGCACGCGTCGACACGGCGTCGCGGAAGGTCTAGGCTGGGAGCAACGCGACCGACCTGCCGATCCCCGGCTCTCCGGGGAACGGCCACCGGACCGAGCCCCGTCCATGGGGTCCCGATCCGACCGTTTCGGCGACGAGTGCGGGGAACCGCAGGCCGAGCGTCCCGGCACCCCCCTGGGGCCGGGGGATTGGAGCACCATGGTACGTCGCTGGCTTCTCGTGCTCGCGGCTCTCCTGTTCGGCGCGGCAAGCGCCCAGGGCGAGTTGGAAATCTTCTCCTGGTGGGCGGGCGACGAAGGGCCCGCGCTCGAGGCCCTCATCGAGCTCTACCAGGAGGCCCATCCCGACGTCGAGGTGATCAACGCGACGGTCACCGGCGGCTCGGGCGTAAACGCCCGTGCGGTCCTCAAGACCCGCATGCTGGGCGGCGATCCGCCCGACAGCTTCCAGGTGCACGCCGGCCAGGAACTGATCGGCACCTGGGTGGCCGCGGACCGGATGGAGGACCTCACCGAGCTGTTCGAGGAGGAGGGCTTCCTCGACGTGTTCCCCGCCGGCCTGATCGATCAGATCAGCACCGACGACGGCATCTGGAGCGTGCCCGTCAACATCCACCGCTCGAACGTGATGTGGTTCGTGCAGGACAACCTGGAGACCTGGGGCGTGTCGACGCCGGACGACTGGAACGACTTCCTCGTCAACGTCTGCCCCGCCCTCGAGGCCCAGGGCATCACCCCGTTGGTCCTGGGCGAGAACTGGACGCACAACCACCTGTGGGAATCGGTCGCGCTGGCCGAGCTGGGCCCGGACGCCTACCAGTCGCTGTGGAGCGGTGACCTGGCCTTCAACGCGCCCGCCCCGACGGCGGTGTGGGACACCTTCGGTCGCATCCTCGACTGCGCCAACGACGACGCCGCCGGCCTGAGCTGGCAGCAGGCCACCGACCGCGTCGTGGCCGGCGAGGCCGCCTTCAACGTGATGGGCGACTGGGCCGCTGGCTACATGGTCACGACGCTCGGCCTCGAGCCCGGCGCCGGCTTCAACTGGAGCGCCAGCCCCGGCACCGACGGCATGTTCATGTGGCTGTCCGACTCGTTCGGCCTGCCGCTGGGCGCGCCCAACCGCGACAACGCGCTGGACTGGCTGCGGCTGGTCGGGTCGCGCGAGGGACAGGACGCCTTCAACACCCTGAAGGGGTCGATCAGCCCGCGGCTGGACAGCGACCTGTCGCTCTACAACGCCTACCTGCGCTCGGCCGCCGAGGACTGGAGCAACGACGTCGTCGTCGGCTCGCTGGCCCACGGTGCCGTGGCCAAGGAAGCGTTCATGAGCGAGTTCGCGACCGTCATGGAGATCTTCCTCAGCACGCGCTCGCCCGACGCGGCCGCCAACGCCGCCCAGGCGATCGCCAACCAGGTCGGTCTGACCGACTGAGCCGCACCCCAGGGGGAGCGCGCTCCGGCGCGCTCCCCGCCCCCGTCCGCGCCCCGAGCGCGCCCTCGAGGTACGCCATGCGTCGCAACGATCGCCTGACCGCCTTCCTGATGCTGCTCCCCTCGATCGTGCTGCTGGCGATCTTCGTCTACGGCTTCATCGGACGGACCGCCTGGGTGTCCCTGTCCGACTGGGGATCCGACCCGGGCCAGGCGCTGGCGCTGAACCCGGAGATCTCGTTCATCGGCTTCGAGAACTACCGCAAGCTCTTCACCGGCATCATCGACGTGCGCTTCCGTCAGGACCTCGTCAACACCTTCTTCTTCACCATCTTCTTCTTGCTCGGCTGCCTCGGCCTGGGCCTCGGACTGGCGATCCTGCTGGACCAGAAGGTCCGCGGCGAGGGTATCTTCCGTACGATCTTCCTCTTCCCCTTCGCCCTGGCGTTCATCGTGACCGGCACCGTCTGGCGCTGGATGTTCCAGCCGCGCGGCGGGATCAACGTGCTGCCCGAGCTGGTGGGCCTGCCGCGACTCCAGCTCCCCTGGCTCAACACGCGCCAGCAGATCTGGCGCTTCGACTGGAACACCGTGCCGGCCTTCCTGGCGGGCGCGGCCGCCGTGGCGCTGCTCTGGATGGCGTGGCGGGCGCTTCGCGCCCACCGTCGCGTGCGCGCCGGGGTTCAGGCGGCGATCGGCCTCGGGCTGGGCGGCTGGGCGCTGGCCGGCACGCCCGGCGTGACGCTGCTGCCCTACCCCGAGATGCACGGCTTCAACGTGGCCTTCGTGGCGATCGTGATCGCCGCGGTCTGGCAGATGTCCGGCTACACCATGGCGCTCTACCTGGCCGGCCTACGCGGCGTGCCCGAGGACCTGCGCGAGGCGGCGCGCGTCGACGGCGCGTCGGAGCTGCAGGTCTACCGCCACGTGGTGTTGCCGTTGCTGGGCCCGATCACCCTGTCGGCGATGATCATCCTGGGGCACATCAGCCTCAAGATCTTCGACCTGATCTGGGCGATGGCCGGCTCGGACAACGCCACCACCGACGTTCCGGCGCTGCTCATGTACCTGCGCAGCTTCCGCGCCAACCGCTTCGCCGAGGGCGCGGCGATCGCGATGGTGCTGCTGATCATGGTGGCCAGCGTGATCGTGCCCTACCTGCGCGCCAGCCTGCGCGGCGAGGTCGAGCGATGAGCGCCGAAGCCCTCGCCCTCGGCCGTCGCTCCGGGCCCCCGCGGCGCCGTCGCCGCTGGCGCTGGACGATCTACCTGGCGCTGATCGTGGCGGCCGCCTTCTACCTGCTGCCTGTCTACCTGGTGATCGTGACGGCCCTGAAGGAACCCGCGGCGATCACCCTGGCCGACACCTGGCGCCTCCCGGAGGTGTGGAACTGGGACAGCTTCCGCGTGGCCTGGGAGGCGTTCGCGCCCACGCTCCGCAACAGCCTGGTGCTGGCCGTCTCGGCCACGACCCTGTCGGCGCTGATGGGCTCGATGAACGGATACGTGTTGTCGAAGTGGCGCTTCCCCGGCGCCAACGTGATCTTCCCGCTGATGCTCTTCGGGATGTTCATCCCCTACCAGGCGATCCTCATCCCGCTCTTCCAGTTCCTGCGCGACATCGGCCTCTACGGCGACCTGTCGGGCCTGATCCTGGCGCACGTGGTCTACGGCCTGCCGATCACCACGCTGATCTTCCGCAACTTCTACGCCGAGATCCCCGACGAGATGCTCGACGCGGCCAAGATCGACGGCGCCGGCTTCTTCGGGATCTACTACCGCATCCTCTTCCCCCTCTCGATCTCCGGCTTCGTCGTCGTCGTGATCTGGCAGTTCACCCAGATCTGGAACGAGTTCCTCTTCGCCGTCACCCTGACGCGCCAGTCCACCCAGCCGATCACCGTCGCGCTGGCCAACCTGGCCGGCGGCGAGGCGGTGAACTGGAACCTGCCGATGGCCGGCAGCATCCTGGCGGCGCTGCCGACGCTGCTGATCTACATCGTCCTGGGGCGCTACTTCATCCGCGGCCTGTTGGCCGGGAGCGTCAAGGGGTGAGGGCCGACCCGCCGTCCGCGCGACGTCGCGGCCGGCACGGCCGTGGTGTTCTGGCGCGGTGAGTTTCGACGACGCCGTCCGCGATCCCGCCCGCCGGCGCTGGATCCTGGCGACCGCCGCGATCGGCGCCTTCGCGTCGGCCATCACCTTCACCTCGATCAACGTCGCGCTGCCCTCGCTGGTCGTCGCCTTCGAGACCTCGTTCGCGGCCGTGCAGTGGGTGCTGCTCGGCTACCTGCTCGCGACCGCGGCGCTGCTGCCGATCGTCGGGCGGCTGGCGGACATGCTGGGCAAGCGCGCCATCTTTTTGGCGGGGATGGCGATCTTCACGGTCGGCTCGCTCCTGACCGGCTTGGCGCCGGGCCTGGGCTGGCTGATCGCGTTCCGGCTGCTGCACGGGGTCGGCTCGGCGGTGCTGACCGGCGTGGGCCTGGCGATCGTCACCGACGTCTTCCCGGCCGAGGAGCGCGGTCGCGCGATCGGCATCAACGGCGCGCTGCTGTCGACCGGCATCGTGCTGGGACCGACCCTGGGCGGCCTGCTGGTGGAGGTCGGCTGGCGCTGGGTGTTCCTGGCCGGCGTCCCCGTCGGCCTGTTGGGCGCGGCGCTGGCGTGGCGCTTCGTGCCCAGCTACCCGCGCGGACCGGCGCAGCGCTTCGACGTGCCGGGCGCGGCGCTGCTGGTCGCGATGCTGACCGCCGGCTCGCTGGCGATGACGCTCGGGGCCGAGCGCGGCTACGACGATCCTTGGATCGTGGCCGGTCTGGCGTTCGCGGTGGCATTGCTGCCGGTGTTCCTGCGGCGCGAGCGACGCACCGACCACCCGGTCCTGGACCTCGCGCTGTTCCGCGACGCGCGCCTGTCGGTGGGGCTGCTGGTGGGGCTGGCGACGTTCGTGTCGATCTCCGGGACGATCTTCGTCATGCCCTTCTACCTCGAGCACGTCCTGAGCCTTGCGCCGCGCAACGTCGGCCTGCTGATGTCCGTAACGCCGATCCTGCTGGTGCTGATCGCGCCGCTGGCCGGCGTGCTGGCCGATCGCTACGGGGAGCGCGTGATCACCATCGTGGGCCTGACCTTCGCGCTGATCGGCTTCAGCCTGGTCGCGACGCTGGAGACGGACACGACGCCGGCAGGATTCGTGGCCCGTTTCGTGTTCGTCGGCCTGGGGATGGCCACCTTCCAGACGCCCAACAACAGCGCCATCATGGGCGCCGCGCCGCCCGGCCGGTCCGGCGTGGCCGGCGGCCTGCTGGGGCTGACCCGCTCGTTCGGACAGACGGCCGGCATCGCGGTGCTGGGCAGCGTGTGGGTCGCCCGGGTGGCCGCGCGGGCGGGGCAGCCGGCCGGCTCGGACGGCACGCTGGCGCCCGCGATCGCCCAGGTGGGCGGCCTGCACGACATGATGCGGGTGGTGCAGGTGCTGATCCTGGCGGCGCTGGTGCTGGCGCTGTGGGACCTGCGCCGGCGGCTGCGCGCCCGCCGAGCGGCGACGGCGGGGGCGATGGGCGCCGACTGAGGACCACCCGGCCGTCCGCGACCCGCTTGTCGTAGGGATGCAGAAGCGTGTATCTTCGTGCACGTCGGGACGGCGACGCCGTCCGCACACCCCATGAGAGCGAGGCACCCATGAAGCGTCTTCTGCCCCTCCTGACCGCGCTGGCGTTGACGGCCGCGTTCGCGCAGACCGACCTGGATGGTCGCGTCCTGCGCGTCGGCAGCGACACCACCTACCCGCCGTTCGAGATGGTCGACGAGACCGGAGCGATCGTCGGCTTCGACGTCGACGTCGTGAACGCCATCTGCGACGTCGTCAACTGCGAGCCGGTCTTCGTCACCACCGCCTGGGACGGCATCTTCCCCGCGCTGGCCGCAGGCGAGTTCGACATGGTGGCCTCGGGCGTATCGATCACGGCCGAGCGGGACGAGATCGTCGACTTCAGCGACCCCTACCTGGTCGTCGGCCAGTCGATCACCACCCGCGTCGAGGACGCCGCGCTGACCCAGGCCGACTTCACCGCGGAAGGCAGCTCGCTCACGCTGGGCGCGCAGCTCGGGACCACCAACGCGCAGCTGGGCGAGGAGCTCGTCGGTTCCGACCGCATGCGCCTCTACGACACCTTCAACGCCGCCGTGCTGGGCCTGCTGAACGGCGACGTCGACGGCGTGATCATCGACGACACCACCGCCGACGCCTTCGTGCAGCAGTACTCGGGCGACCTGGTGGTCGAGATCCGCGGCCTGACCAGCGACCCGCTGGGCCTGGTCTTCCAGGAGGGCGACCCGCTGCAGGACGCCTTCAACGAAGGGCTCGCCGCGATCCAGGCGGACGGCACGCTCGACGCGCTGATCGCCACGTGGTTCGTCGAGGAGGAGTGACCCCGCTCCTCCCGCCGCTCCCCTGACGAGACGGGGGTCGGGCCCGGCCCGGCCCCCGTTCCTCGTTCGCGCTCCCGCGCACGGAGGTCGACGTGAGCCGCCCCAACCCCGCCGCCAAGCCCAAGCGCGGACCCCTCGGTCGCATCAAGCCCAGCTACCTGGTCCTGCTGGCGCTGCTGCCGCTGGTCGTGCTGCTGTTCGTGCGGGAGCCCGACTACCAGCAGGCGCTGCGCTTCCTGCTGCCCGGCCTGCGCTTCACCCTGGCGGTGACGCTGTTGGGTTACCTGCTGGCGTCGGTCCTGGGTCTGACCCTGGCCGGGATGATGCTGCTGCGGCTGGGCCGCCGGACGGTGCCGATCTACCTGGCCATCGCCACCGTGCTGGGCGTCGCCGGCGGGGCGCTGCTGATCGCGCCCGGCGAGACGCTGGTCCTGGCCGGCGCGCCGGAGGGGCGCGTCGCGATCGTGCGCGGCACGCCCGAGCGGCTGCGCGACGTGATCCAGGACGGCGCCTACGCCGACGCGGCGCAGGAACGCCGCTTCCTCAGCGCCCTCGACGGCGAGACGGCGCTGACCTTCCTGGAGGAGGGTCGGGTGACCGCGGTGTTCCTGCCGCCCGACCGGGTGCCGGCCGACCTCCCCGAGCTGTGGCGGGTCGAGTTCCTGCCCGACTCGGCCCGCAACCCCGCCACGCTGGCGCTGACGCTGGGCGCCTTCCTCGCCCTGCTGGCGTTCGCCGCCTTCCAGAGCCGCGACCACCCCTTGGCCATCTTCGCCGAGCTGTACGTCGACCTGATCCGGGGCATTCCGATGCTGGTCGTGGTGCTCTTCATCGGCTTCGTCATCCCGGGCGCGCTGCGCGACCTGACCGGCGGGCGGATCAGCATCCAGAACGACCTGCTGCGCGGCGTGCTGGCGATCGCGCTGGGCTACGCCGCGTACATGGCCGAGATCTTCCGCGCCGGCATCGAGGCGATCCCCAAGGGCCAGATCGAGGCGTCGCGCAGCCTCGGCCTGGACGGCTGGCAGACCGCGCGTCGGGTGGTGCTGCCGCAGGCGATCCGGATCGTCCTGCCCCCGCTCGGCAACGAGTTCATCGCGATGCTCAAGGACACGGCGCTACTCAGCGTGATCGGCGTGGGCGACGTGACGCAGAAGGCGCGCGAGCTGGGGGCGGCCACGCTCAACCTGTTCCCGCCCTACAACACCGCGGCGGTCGTCTACGTGGCGCTGACGCTGAGCGCGTCGAGCGTGCTGCGCTGGCTCGAACGACGGACGGACGCCGGACGATGAGCGCCGCCGGCACGCCCTTCGCACCGGTCGCGACGGTCGACCTCGACGCGATCCGCCGCAACGCACGGTGGCTGCGGGGCCGCTGCGCGCCCGGCACGAAGCTGCTGGCGGCCGTCAAGGCGGACGCCTACGGGCACGGCGCCGTCCCGGTCGCGCGGGCGCTGGAGCGGGACGGGATCGGCTGGTTCGGCGTCGCGACGGCGGACGAGGCGGTGCAGCTCCGCGACGGCGGCGTCCATGGACGCCTGCTGGCGTTCGGCCCGCTTCGTGGCGAGGCGTTGGCGCGGGCCCTGGACGCGGACGTCGACCTGACGGTCTGCGACGAGGACGACGTCGCCGCGGCGGCCGCGGTGGCCTGCCCGGACCGGCCCGCGCGCGTGCACCTGAAGGTCGATACCGGCATGGGACGCCTGGGCCTGCCGCCGGAGCGGACGGTCGCCCTGGCCGACCGGATCGCAGCGGCGAGCACGCTGCGCCTGGAGGGGGCGTGGACGCATCTGGCCCGCGCGGACGAGCCTTCGCACGACGCGACCGGTCGGCAGCTGGCCAGCTTCCGCGAGGCGCTGGCCGCGCTGGAGGCGGCCGGGCACCACCCCCCGCTGCGGCACGCCGCCAACAGCGCCGGAACGATCGCGCACCCGGGGGCGCACTTCGACCTGGTCCGGCCGGGGATCTCGCTCTACGGCTACCCGCCCGGCCCGGAGCTGGCCGACGCCGCGTCGGAGCTGGAGCCGGCCCTCACGCTCGAGACGCCGGTCGTGTTCGTCAAGCGCGTCGCAGCGGGCGCCGCCGTCTCCTACGGCCACCGCTGGCGGGCCCCGTCGGAGACGACGATCGCGACGGTGCGGATCGGCTACGCCGACGGCTACCCCCGCGCGCTCACCAACCTGGGCGAGGCGGTCGTGCGCGACCGCCGCTGCCGCGTGGTCGGCACGGTCTGCATGGATCAGACGATGGTCGACGTGGGCGACCTCGAGGTGACGGTCGGCGATCGGGCGACGCTGCTGGGCCCTGCGGGGCCTCGCGCGGACGCGATGGCCGAGCGCATCGGCACCATCCCCTACGAGCTGCTCACGCGGCTGAGCGCACGGATCGAGCGGCGCTGGACCGGCGGCGCGGGCTGACCCGGGTCAGCCGGGCAGCGACGCCTCCGACGCGCCCCCCTCGAGCGGGCCCTCCTCGCTCGCCTCGCTCGCGGCCCTCGGCCGACCGCTGTCGAGCGTCACGCGGACGCGACTGACGCGGCGATCGTCCCCTTCGACGATCTCGAAGCGGGCGCCCTCGTGGCTCAGGATCTCGCCCACCTTGGGGATCGATCCGAAGCGGGAGATCAGGAAGCCGGCCAGGGTGTCGTACTCGCCCTCGTCCTCGAACACGATGCGGAGCGCCTCGCCGACCTCCTCGAGGTGGGCCGAGCCCTGGATCAGGAACTCGCCGTCGCCGGCCGAGACAATGTCCTCGGCCTCCTCCTCGTCGGTCTCGTCGTAGATCTCGCCGGTGATCTCCTCGATGATGTCCTCGAGCGTGATCAGGCCAGCGGTCCCACCGAACTCGTCGACGACGACCGCCATGTGCACCTTGCGCTGGCGCATGTCCCGCATCAGGTTCAGGACCGAGAGCGTCTCCGGGACGTACTGCGGCGGGCCCATCACGTCCCCGACGGTGGTGGTCGCGAGCGCCTCGGGCCGACCCAGCAGCGGCAGCAGGTCGCGCGCGTAGGCGATGCCGCGCACGTCGTCGATGCTGTCCGCGTAGACCGGCAGGCGCGAGTAGCCGTGCTCGGTCACCAGCCGCGCCAGCTCGTGAAGCGGCGCGTCCTCGGCGATGGCGACGACGTCGACGCGCGGCGTCATCACCTCGCGGACGACGGTCTCCTCGAGGTCGATGATGCCCTTGATCATCGCCTCCTCCTGGGCCTCGATGACGCCCGACTCCTCGGCGCTCCGCAGCATCAGGCGCAGCTCGTTCTCGGTGATCAGCGGGGTGGTGGTCGGCTCCAGCCGCAGGCCGCGCAGGATCAGCGTGGTCAGCCAGGCGAAGAAACGACCGATCGGGTAGAGCACCACCGACAGGACGTAGACCGGCCGGATCACCACCCGGCTGAAACCGACGGCGTTGTGCACGGCGATCGACTTGGGCGTGATCTCGCCGAAGACCAGCACCAGCACCGTCATGACGGCGGTCGCGTAGCCGACCGCCAGCGACTCGGAGAAGCCGACCTGACGCGACAGCGCGATCGACATCTGCGTGACCAGCGCGGTCGCGGCGATGTTGACGAGGTTGTTGCCGATCAGCAGGGTGGTGATGAAGCGGGTGGGCTGGGCCTCGAGCAGCGCGAAGGCGCCGCTGGGGTCCAGGCCCTCCTCGCGGATCTGCCGGATCTTCCACTCCCCCAGCGCGGTCAGGGCGGTCTCCGAGCCGGACATCACTCCGGACAGGAGCAGCAACACCACCAGCAGGGCGATCTGGCCCACGCCGACGCCGCCGGCCTCGGCGGCCGGGGACTGCGCCAGCGCGACGAGCGGCGCCGCGAGCGCGATCGGAGCGAGCAACGTGAGGGTACGGGTTGGGAGCGTGCGCGGCGACGAGCGCCGCGATCGACTTGGAGGGGCGTCTTCTTCCATCGGCTGGGGGGAGGATAGCATACGCGTCCGACCGACTCGGTTCGGGCCCCGGGCGGTCCGCTGGGGTAACGTCGGAACGCACGCGGAGGTGCCATGGCGAACATCGTGGTCGAGGGGCCCATCGGGGTCGGAAAGACGAGCCTGACGCGCTACCTCGCCGCTGCGATCCACGCGCGCGAGGTGCTCGAGGTGGTCGAGGAGAACCCGTTCCTGGCGCCGTTCTACCAGGACCCCGAACGGTACGCCTTTCCGGCGCAGACCTTCTTCCTCCTCTCGCGCTTCCGTCAGTCCCAGCAGCAGAGCCAGGGCTCGCTGTTCGCGCGCCACGTTGTCGCCGACTACCTGTTCGAGAAGGACTGGATCTTCGCGTCGCTGAACCTGCACGGCGACGAGTGGGAGCTCTACCAGGAGCTCTACCGCAACCTGGCCCCCAAGCTGGCGCCCCCCGACCTGGTCGTCTACCTGCGCGCCGAGGTCGATGTGCTGCTCGGGCGCATCGCCGGCCGGGCCCGGCCGTTCGAGCGCGACATCGATCCGGACTACCTGCGCCGCCTGAACGAGGCGTACGACGCCTGGTTCGCGCACTGCCCCTACCCGCTGCACGTCATCGAGGCGGCCGACGTCGACTTCGTCGCCTCCGAGGACGACCGCGCCTCGCTGCTGGGCGACATCCTCCAGCTCGCGAAGGTGGCCTGAGGTGTTCGTCGCGGTCGCGGGCAACATCGGCGTCGGCAAGTCCAGCCTGACGCGGCTGCTGTCGGCGCGCTACCGGCTGGAGCCGATCTACGAGGCGGTCGACGAGAACCCCTACCTGCCCGACTTCTACGCCGACATGCCGCGCTGGGCGTTCCACTCGCAGATGTTCTTCCTGGCCGAGCGGCTGCGGCAGCACCTGCGCCAGGTGAACCCGGGCGAGCGCGTGATCCAGGACCGCACCGTCTACGAGGACGCGGCCGTCTTCGCCCGTGCGCTGTGGAAGGACGGCGTGATGGACGACCGCGACCACGACGCCTACCGGCGCATGTACGAGGCGATCGCCGCGACGCTGCGCCCCCCGGACCTGCTGATCTACCTGCGGGCCACGCTGCCCACCCTGCGGGCCCGCATCGCCCTGCGCGGCCGCGACTACGAGAGCGCCATCGACCCCGCCTACCTGGCGCGCCTGAACGAGCTGTACGAGGAGTTCGTGGACGACTACGCCCTGTCGCGGGTGGTGGTCCTGCCGGCCGACGAGCTGGACTTCGTCGGCTCGCAGCAGGACCTCGAGCGGACCTTCGCGCTGCTCGAGCCGTACGGCCTGGTCCCGCCGCTCGTGACCGGCTGACGATGCGGCTGCGCACGCTG
>CAZJGU010000024.1:0-33587 GCA_964545455.1 uncultured bacterium
CTCACCCGTCGATGTGCGCCTGGACGTGCGGCTCGCTCCCGCCGTCATCGACGTCGTGCCGGGTGTGATGGACCGGCTCGTCCTGTCTCCATCGTTCGAGGACTCGGCGGACACCGCGTTCGTCGCGATCGGAACGTTCCGCCTCGTACCGACTGGTGGCGGACCCCCGTCGGGTAGCGTGGTCGACGTCGAAATGAGCGTGGAACGCCTCCCCGACGGGTTGGCTCTGGTGGTCGAAGGTGGCACGCTCGCCGACGGACCCGTGGAGCAGGCATTGGCGCTCGGACGACCGGTCGACGTCGAGCTGACCGCGAGGAGGGCGGCGGTGGTAGGCGATGGAGAGGTCGCCGTGCGCCTCGCGAGCCTCGACCCGCGCGTGGCGTTCGCGCCGTCGTCGATCACGGTGCCCTATGCATTCGTCGAGAGGGATCTGCGGCTCGTCTCGGACGAGCCTTGGCGGATCCCGCTCGAGGAGCTTTCCTCGGCTCCAGGGTTGGTGGTTCGCTCGTACGACGACGAGCGGCCCGTCCAGGCGTCCGAGACCGCGCGCTGGACACTGAACGCTTCGGGACCGTCGCGACTCGACGTGTCTGCCGAAGCGGACCCGGACACCGGGGAGTTGAGCGTCCTGGTCCGTCCAGCCCGGTGGCCGCTCTTTACACGGACGGGCAGTGTCACCATCGAGGTGCGAGCGACCACGCCCCTGGGAGAGGAGGTCGCCGAGCGCTTCGAGCTGACGATCGACGACATGCCGTTCTTCCAGCGCTGGGGGCGTCCCATCGCCTACGGTCTCGCGTCGCTGGTAGCCCTGTGGCTCGCGATCGCGTGGTGGCGGAAGCCGCGGTTCCCGCGCGGGGCCGGGCTGCGGATCACGGACGTGGTCAAGCGATCCAGTGGTGGTTTCGACTGGGGCGGTCCAGGGAGCGGCGACGGTGAGGCGACCCGCCGTGGCGAGCCCGACATCCTATTCGCGTCGAGCAGCATCGGGATCAGCCGCTTCTGGCCGTTCGGACCGCAGCGAGCGGCCGCGGGTCCATTCGTGTTCAGGGCGGCTCGGCGTGGCCGCGGGCAAGCGCCGAGGATCTACCTGGAGAGGAGCGAGGGGCGACCGGAGGAGAGCGCGTCTCGTGAGCCCAAGGTGATGCACGGCCTCGAATCCGTCGACCGATCGCAGGACTTCCCGATCGACGAAGGCGAGTCGATCCACGTCAATGTGAACGAGCAGCGTGCCGGGGCGTTCGTCGAACGCCGCGAGTACACGTTCCGAACCGGCTTGCGCCGGTACTGAGCCGAAGAAGGAGTTGAGATGATGGATCGTCCGGACGTCCCGCTCGAAGATGCCCTCCCCGTTGCGCGCACGCAGGTCCCTACGCTCATGATCGGGCTTGGCGGCGTCGGCAGCAAGATCGTCGAACGGCTGTACGGTCGCATCCCCTCCGACGAACGCTGGCGGTTCGCGACGCACGTGATCGACACCGACATCAACACCATCGCGCGGCTGCAGTTCATGAAGACCGAGGACCGACGGACGGGAATCGGGACGGAGCTGCTGGTCGGGGAACTACGCCACTTCTACCCCGAAACCGACGCGTGGATGCCACCGCCGAACGTCCATCTGGACGCCAAGTCGACGCTGCAGGGCGCCGGACAGGTTCGCGCGGTGTCGCGCCTCTCGTGGCTTCACCTCTTGCGTTCCGATGGCATCGCCGGGTTGCGCAGGGCATTGTGGAGGCTGCAGCAACTTGCGAATCCTGAGACGGGGAGCGTGCTGAACCCGCGCGTGTGGGTCTTCAGCTCACTGGCGGGAGGCACCGGGGCCGGTGTGCTGATCCCCGTCGGCTTGCTCCTACGAGGATTGATCAGGCAGCAGCTGGGCGACGCCGGAGGCTTCACCCTGAACGGCGTCTTCGTCCTGCCCGACGCCGTCATCCGCACGAACCCGGAGATCTCGCCTGCGTTCCACACGGCGATGCGCGCGAACGGGCAGGCCGTCATTCAGGAACTCGAAGCCATCAATGCCTCGCTCAACGGGCACACGGAGCCGCTCTTCGTCGAGGCGACGGAGCGGGGCGACCGGCAACGGATCGATGAGATGCCGTTCGACTACTCGTTCCTCTTCGACTACGTGAACGAGAACAACCAGGTCCTTCCCGACTACGACGCCTACGTCGACCAGGTCGCTCGCAGCATGCACCTCCTGCTGTTCAGCCCTATGGCGCCCAACACGAACTCGAGCGCGGACAACCTCATTCGTGGGCAGTTGGCGAACCACGGGCGTGCTCGGTACGCGGCCCCGTCCACGACCTCGCTCGTGTTCCCGAGGGCAGAGGTCGCGCGCTATCTGAGCGCGCGCTGGGGCGCCGAGCAACTCGACGAGCTTTGGCTCGGGCCTGATCGGGTCTTCGCCGAGGCGCTGAAGAAGCACAAGGACGACCTCAAGCGGCACAACGTGACGCCGGAACCGGATCGTGGGGAGACGTTCATCGCCGACGTGCAACGCCGCGTCGTGCTGCCGAGAAGAAGGCCCACTCCCCGTTCTTCCGGTCCGTGATCGCTCAGGCGCACGAGGGCGGGACGGAACATGAAGCGGGAAGGTCGCGCGGTCGTGCCTGGATCAAGGCGATCGAAGCGGAGATGCAGCAGCGCGTGCAGGCCGCCGCGCCACAACCACTGCACGTCGACGGTCAGCAACTGCGGACAGCCGGCGGACTGAGGCACGAGATCGAGTCGGCGGAGTCCAAGCTCCACGGCTATCGGCAGCGCACGTTCCAGTTCATCGGCAAGAACGCGGCGCGCTGGGAGCGGGAGATCATCGCGGCCGATCAGGACGACGATCACGTGGCCAAGGGCGAGGGTCGCCATCGGCTCAACTACTGGATGTTCGACGGAGAGGATGCGATCCATCCGTTGTCGGTCCGCTACGCCCTGTACGAAGCGAGCACGGCCCTGGACAAGCGTCTGCAGCAGCTGTCGCACGAGAACGAACGGTCCGAGAACGAGCTGATGTCGTACGAGGCGCGCTACGACGACCCTTCCACCAAGGACGTCGAAGAGACGCTCGACGATCGGATCCGATCGGCCATGCGGGGAGGTCTGATCGCCAAGCTGACACGGCGCAGCGCCATCGAGCGATTGGCCGAGGACTACGAGAAGCGGAGCAAGGCCCAGTACGCCTTGATCGTGACGTACCTCAAGAGCAAGGCTCTCGAAGTCGTGCTCACCCAAGTCCGTACCCAGGTGCAGATTCTGACCGAGGCATGGGAGCAGTTCTTCGCGATCCTCGACGCGGTACGGACACGCCTCGAGGCCGACGCGGAGGCTCTGTTCGGAGCCCACGAGCGCGATCGGCGAGCGGACGTGCGCTACGTGTTCGCGGACAAGCGGGCGAAGGAACTCCTCTGGTCCCAGCTTGCGGACGTAACGTTGGATCGTGAGATCGACGAGGTCAACACCTTTGCGTACCGAATGTTGTTCCGTCGCGTGTTCGACCCGGGTGCGACGACGGATCAAGGGATCGCGCGTGGCTTCCAGCGAGGGCTTCTCGACACGCTGACCGACGTGCTCTACGGCCTCGACGTCCTCCCGCAAGGGATCGTCGAAGCGATCACGATGGAGGGCAAGCTCGAGAATGTCGCGCCCGACGCCTACGCGACGCGACTCCTCGAGCGCGTGGCGAACAGCGCGTCGCCGTTCGTGCAGCTCAGGACGGGCCCGGAGGTAGGCCTGAACGAGGCCTTCTGGTGGGGCATCCATCCGCGGGAACGCGAGCGCCTGCCATCGAAAGCCGCGGAGTACGTCGGTATCGATCACCAGGCGGTCGATCCGGCGTACAGCCAGGACGAGATCCTGTACCTCCAGGTCCCCCACCTCGTGAAGGCTCTGGATCTCGTGAGCGTCACGACCGGGATCAAGACCGCGTCGATCGAGCAACCGGACGGCGCCTACGTCAAGGCCTACCGCGACCATGCAGAAGCCGTAGCCGAGGGCCAGGTCACGGTGCACCTCGACGCCACCTGGGACGAATCGCTGCCACGATTCTGGGAAGCGAACTGGCTCTTGAACCGGTGTCTGATCCACGGCTACGCTCTGGGCGTGCTCTTCGAGGAGGACGGACGCTGGAAGGCGGACCTCGGTGGGGACCGAGGCAGCGTCGAACTCGGCGATGCCCGTCACCTCGGACAGTTGCGCAGTCTCCAAGAGGGGCTTGCACGGAGCGCTGACTTCGACGCGATCATGCACCGCGTGGAGTCCGTCATCGGCGAGGAGTTCGAGGCGAGCAGAGCGAAGGATGTCACGTACCACACCTTCATCAAGGGCGTCCGACCGTCCAAGCCGAAGGCCGATACCAAACGCAATCGCGCCGTCGTGGAGAAGGGACTCTTCGCCCTCGTCGTCGAGAGCTTCTTCGGGAGCGCGCACGAAGACGCGGCCATCCGTGCCGACAGGACCCAGACGCTCTTCGCTGCACTCTGCGACGAGGTGCGACGTTACGTCGGGCATGCTGAAGGCGATCCCGAGTACGCTGCCCATCGCGCCCGTCTCGTAATCAAGAAGGGGTTCGCGACCGCCATGAAAATGCAGAACGCGCGCAAGCGACCCAAACTCCCACGCGATCTGGCGACGAATCTCGAGAGCATCGTTCGAAGCTACGGGCGGTGAGGGCCAGGAGGGAGAACGTCCGTAGGTGAGGACCCTGCTCCTCAACACCAAGCCGGGCCTGCTCGATTGGTTGCGTTCGGTCCGGATGCTCTGGTACGAGGCCGAGCGGCGCCACGGCCTACGCGTCCTGGATGCTGCCGACGTCGAGCCGGACGAACTGGGACGTCGCGTAGGCCGCGAGCTCCTCGTCGGTAAGGGCATGCCCTGGCGCGCCGTCGTCTTGGCGAGCGACGATGATCCCGAGCTTCGCAAGCGGCTGGAGAAACTCGAGACACTGGACCGAGCGTACGGCAAGTCGGGCCCGCACCGCATCGTGATCCTCGGTTCGCCACCGCGTCTCACGCGGCGTACCGACCCCCAGGGCCGGGACATCGGGGGCAGCATCGAGACCGGCTACGACGACCTGACGACGTCGGGACACATCGTCGTGAGAGCCGTTGACCCGGGTATCGGCGACGCGACGCTGGAACGAGTCCGCTACGCGCTGTTCCTCCTCGCGATGACGACGGACGAGCTCGATGGCGGACCGGACGGAACCAATCCTTCCTTGCCCGGCGAGTGGCATCTGGAGCCAGCGCGCGGACATCCAAGCATCGTGCTTCGGGCAGAGGATCATGGGGGTGCTCCGTCGTTTCGGAGCGTGATCGCGCAGTACCGCGCGAGGCTCGAGCAGGCACTCGAGGCGCTCGACGACCGACAGCCCGAGGAGGAGGTGCGGCTCCTTGGCGACGACGGGGCGCAGCGGGTCGCGAAGGCTGCGGCCGAGCTGGTCGCCGATGTCCCAGGGACGCTCCCCGGGTTCTGGGAACGTACGGCCGAGGCGTCCGGGCGTGGGCGGTCACCGCCCCCGCTCCCGAACGGGTTCTTTCAGGCGTCCGATTGGGAGCGTTGGGAGTCGTGGCGACGCAGCGTGGACGACGGGATGAAGGAGATGGCACACGATGTGCGCGTGTCCGCGCGACGCGCCCTCGAAGACACGCTTCGCAGAGCGCAGTCGTCCTTGGGCGACGGGGATGCAGCGCTACACGCACCCGAGGGGCTCACGCTCAGTCTGCCGGAGGTCCGTCGGCGCCTGGCGAGCGAAGCTGCATCGAAGAGCGAGGTGTCGCGAAGCCTCGGAAGCGAAGACTCAACCCTCGATGAGGTGCCCCCAGCGAAGTGGCGCAAGGTCGAGCGCGTCCTCAACGCCGCGCTGCAGAAGCGGCCGTCGCGAGCCCAGGTGCTCGTGAGCGCTGGACTCGGCTTCGCGGCCTTGCTCCCGGCTGCACTCCTCCAGTTCGACGTATCGACCCGAGTCGTCAGCAGCACGATCGTTCTCGCCTTCGTAATCCTCGCGAGCCTGTGGATCCGACGATCGGTCGTCGGCGAGATCGCTCTGGCGCACGAGGCGTGCCGGAGCGAGGCTTCGGCCTGGCTCGGCCGGGTCCGCGGGCTGCGAACCGACATCGTAAAGCGACTTCGGCGCGACGTCCAGACGTGGGCGCGACAGCACGACGTCCGCGAACTCGAGAAGGCCGAGGCCTCGCTCGAGGCGCGCATGGCGCCCTACGAGTACCATCGCGCGAGCCTCGGGCAGCACGCGCGCGACGCCGTATCCATTCTCGAGAGCCTTCCCGAACATCAAGAGCAACTGCCGAGATCTGCGTCACACGCGGAGCCGCCGCTCCCAGATGAACCGGAGTCGGCGAACGCTGTCTACTCTCCTGCCTGGCGCGACGGTCACCTCGAGGATCCCCCGATCGTCGAGTTGGACGGCGCGCCGGTCGAGCTCCAGCGTGGTGACCTGGCGGGCCTTCGCAGCATCGCACTCGTCCGTTGTCATCCCTCCGAAGGCTCGCGGACGTAGGGCCATCATGGACGCACTCGATCTCATCGCCCTTCTGATCCTCGCCGTGTTGGTCGGCGCGTGGCGGGCTGCTGCCGGTCCGATTGCCAACCGGCACAGGATGTGGTGGGCGCCGATGCTCGCCGCGACGTTCGTCGTGCTGATCGGCGGCGTGGCGTGGGAGATCATGGGTTGGCGGCCCCTGGCGTTGTTGGCCCGTGGTGCGGAAGCGGTCGGACTGTCGGCCCTCTGGATCTGGCTTCGTGGGCTTCCAGCGATTGCGAGCCTGTACGACGTGATCGTGACCTCGCCCGCGGCAGACGCCGTCCGTCGCCTGCTCGCGTCCGTCCATCCAGGACTGAACCTCTCGTTCCTCGCTGGCTACCTCGTGGTTCGCGTGGTGATCGCGGGTCCCGCGCTCCGCCTCCTACCCGGGCGCGACATCGATGCCCCCCCCGTCGCATGGTTCTTCGTCGAGAAGACCTCGGGAGGGACCGCGCTGCGCCCTTCCTGGACGTTTTCCCGCGCGCTCTTCCGAACGATCGCCGTGGTGGTGGCGGCCTTCACCGTCCTTCAGGTCAGCGGCGCGACCGCGGACCTCCCGCTAGGCTTCGGACCGGGTTGGTCGGTGCTGTCGCTGCTGGTCGTCCAGGAGCTAGCGTTCCTGTTCGCTGCGGAACCAGCGCCTAGGGTGGCCGAGGAGGCGCGTATCGCTGCTGCGCAGCCCGGCGAGACGACGGCGCCCGGACTCTCGGAACTCGCTGACGAGACGCGCGACCTGTGGGACGACTGGCTGATCGCGAGCGGCACGCGCCCGGCTCAGGATGCCCCTCCGCAGGAGGTCGGGCCCTCGGATCGGACAGCCTTCGACGTCGATGGCGCGAACTGTCGCCTCATCCTGGAGAGCCTCTGGTCCGGCAGAAGCGTGCTCGTGCAGGACGTGCTCCCGCACAGAGTCAAGGACTGCATCGCAGCGTACGTCCGGGAGCGCGTGGCGCAAGGCGAGCGCGTGTTCGTACTAGTCAGCGATCAGGACCAGGTCCGACCCGCGATCCAGTGGTGCCGTTCGCTCTTCCGCGACGACGAGTTCAACGTCACGACATGGGAGGGCGCCTTCACAGAGGACCCAGCCGTGATCGTCGCGACGCTGCGACAGAACCTATTCCGGCTTTTCGATCGACACCTCGAAGGCCCGCCCGCACGGAAGCTCGGAGCCGAGGTCGCACTCGTCGTCGCGCTCGAGGCACAGTCCACGGTGCTGTGGCACGGGCCTGAGGTCGATGCCCTGACGCAGGCACTCACCGACCTTCGCGGCATGCCTCCTCAGTTCCTCGGGATCGGCGAGTGGCGCGATGGGGCGGACGAAGCGTACGGAAACATCGTCGGCGTACGCTCGAAGGAGCTGCAGTTCGCGGACGCTGCCGAGTCGGCGACGTACCTCGTGTGGCGCCTCGACGCCCCTCCGAAGAAGCCCGGGATGGAGTTCTTCCAGGAGATCTTCCGCGGAGACATCGGCGCGTACGTGAGCCCCGAAACGGCTCTCGCCATCCCGGCCGTCGGGTTCGCGGACCACGACATCCTTCTCGTGCAGCAGCACGGCCTTCCCTTCCGAGCCTTCCAGGAGGATGCCGGCAGCGCCCTACGCGTCGGGCAAATCGACGATCGCTACCGATCGATCAGTTCGCTGGACCGAACCACGTTGGTCGAGAACGACTGGGAGGTGGAGCGGCTCGATCGAGGTATGGCTACGATCATCGGTCGCAGTGGTGCTTTCGACATCGTCGCCGCAGTTCGCAAGTGGCTTCCGGCTTCGGACGAGACCCTCGTCCAGATCGTGTCGCCTCCCTACCTGCTGCGTGCGTATCACGGCGCGCGGTTCGCGGCGCGTTTGGATGAGCGACGGGGCCTTGGCGCGCTCGCGCCTGGCTACGTTCCGAGCCCTTGGCGTCGCGCGTATACCCTGTATCGGAGACTCGAGCGTGGCTGGGTCGACGTGGGCTCGATCGTCGCTGAGCTTCGCGCCGACCGCCGACACGTTGCCCGAAACGAGGAGTCGCCTGACGAGGAGCGTCAGGAGCGCGCCGAGGCTGTAGGGATCGAAGGCGCCATACGGGAGACGCTCGAGGACCAGCTCGAGCTGCCGGGCGAGGATGTGCGGCTCGAGTTCACGAGGGTCCCGGTCTTCGTGCGAGGAGACGACGTCGGACACTACGAAGACGCGCTCCTCGTTCGGCTCGTTCCAAGCGCTAGGGACGCGCGACCCTCCTGGCATCGGCGCGTCGACGTCGTCAGCCGCGAGCAGGCGGCGAACGGCGGTCGGACGCGCGTCAACGGGACGCGCGAGGTCCTCGTCTCCCACGTGCGCGGACACCTGCATCAGAACCTTCTTCCCGGACAGCAACACGCCTTCGGTGGCGACCTGTACGAGGTAGGACCGCTTCAGGAGACCGAATCGGGCCTCATCATGCATGCCGAACGAAGGAAGACCTCCGAGTACCGCTCGCACTACCGGATCTGCGTAGCGTCGCGCGTTGGCGCGAAGCGTACCGGCACGGTCCAGTTCGAACCGGACCAAGAGCGAGAACGGATCCCCAACGCGGCGGGCAGCAACGCCGTGCGCCTCGAACTGGTGCGGTTCGAGGTTCCGATCACGGTAGAGACCGATGGCTACTACGTCTTCGAGGCGAGAGAAGGCATCGACCTCGTCGACGGCCGCTACGAGGTCGTCGACGTCGAAGACAGGACCTATCGCCACGGGAAGCTCCTTCGGGCGAGACTCTGGCGATCCGGAGCGACCGACGTGACCGGTCTGGCCCCGACCCTTGCGCTGTTGCTCCAAGAGATGCTCCCGAGCTTCTTCCCCGAAGTGAGTCAGTACCTCCGTGTGGTGCCGTCGCAGACTGCCTGGGAGGCGGCCGAGGCCCAGTGGAAGCACGACAGCGCTGAAGATGGCGAGGAAGGCGCGTTGTTCCTCTCGCACTTCAAGCGCCTCGTGCCGGGCCTGAACGTCGCGTCCGAGCAGGATGATGGTGACGCGATCACGGTGTACATCGTCGAGGACTCGCCGTTCGATCTCGGCGCGCTCGGCATGCTCATGCGCAAGCTCGACAACATCCTCGAAGAGTTGAAGTCGTACCTGGCATGGCGACGAACCGGGGAAGCCGAAGACGAAGCGTATCTTCGCTATGGCTTCGAGCACATCCCGCGCGCTCTTCGCCTCTTCGAACTGGCCGAGTTCCTGCAGCTGTTCCAGGGGTCCGGACCGTCTTTCGCGAGGGAAGCGAAGCGGGAGGGACAGGAACCTGAGACGGGCAGCATGGTCGACGACCCCGTCGTCGAGTGCGACTTCTGCGGACGTTCAGGGGGAGACGACCCGCTCGATGAGCTCGATGACGGTCGCCATCGTTGCGTCGCCTGCGAAGCGGACGGCGTCAACCGTCGAAGCGAACTCCGCACTCTGTACATAGACGCGCGACGCTACTTCCAGCGAACCTACGGCTATCGATTCCGCGAGAGGATTCGGATCGAGTTCGTCACCGCCAAGCAGCTCGCGGAGTACCGAGGGATGACCTTCTCGCCCGGCAGCGGGTACGACGTGCGCTCGTCCGGGCTTGCCAGCACCCGGGATGGCGTCAACACGATTCACATCGAGAACGGGTTCCCGCTCCTCAACACCCAGACGACGATCGTGCACGAGTTGGCGCACATCTGGCAGCGGGAGGTGTTGACACCGTCTCAGCGCGACGACGAGGACTACGTCGAAGGCCAAGCCGTATGGGTACACCTCCGATACCAGGAGGACTCGGGCCATCCGAACGTCGAATGGCATCGTCAGCACTACCTTCAGCGCCAGGACGAGTATGGACGCGGCTATCGCATCGTCCTCAAGGCGATCGAGCGGTTCGGGCTCGAGAACGCTCTCGACGTGACTCGGCAGCAGTTCGACGAGGCGAGGAACTCTCCATCATGATGCCTGGCTCGCAGTGCAGCGCATGGCATCGGGAGAGCGTCCTCGCGGAATCGCGGCTCTCGCTGAAGGGGACGCCAGGGTCAACGCGGACGCGTCGGGCTCGTCCTGAGGAGGGTCGGCCGGCGCTATGATCGGTACCTGATGGGGCGATGGCTACGTGAGGTAGGTGGTATCTGGGTCGTCATATCGGGTGCCGCGATCACGCTTGTCGAACTGGCGGGCGTCCTCGATGTGTTGCGGCCCCTCGCTTCGACGCGGGCGTTCATCTACTCGGTCCTCGTCAGTGTGCCCCTGCTCCTGGCGACGACGGTCGTCAGCGTCATGCGGGCCATCGATGGCACGGTGTCCCGATCGGATGCCGGCCTCGATATCGGCCTGAGCCGCTCGGAGTGGACGTCGCTGTATCCCACGCTGCTCGGCGAGGCCGAGGAGCACGTCTCCATCCTTGGATTGAGCCTCCCATCGTTCCAGTTGGAGGACAAGCTCGACCTGCTCGGGGGGCTGGTCTCGCGTGGACTCCACGTCAGGATCCTCCTGATGAACCCGCTGTCGCCGGGCACGAGGCAACGGCCGACCGAGCTGTACGCGACGACGGACGGCATCGCGGAGGCGGCGATCCACACGCTCTCGTGCCTCGTGCGCCTGCGCGCGAACCTCCCCAAGAGCCAGCAGGCCGATCTGGAGATCGGCTTGATGCCCTACCTGCCCGGAGCCGCTGTCGTGGCGTCGGAGAAGCGCATGCTGTGGAGTCCGTACCTGGCGACCACCACGGGTGCGAAGAGCCCCTACCTCGTGCATGACGCGGGCCAGCAGCCGGGACTGACGAGCCGCATGGCGCGGCACTTCGACCGATCTTGGGAGGTCGCCCTAAAGCTCTCTCCTGGGAACGTGACGAGCCTGGACGACCTTCGCGCCCACCTCGAGGCGCGTGGCCTCGTGCCGAGCGAGCTTCCTGAGGCTGCGCGACTCCGTCTCGACGCTGTCGTGACGCGGCTCAACGAATCGTGACCGCGACCTGCCCCTTCTGCGGGCTTCCGCCCGAAAGGCTCCTCGCCCAGACGGACTTGGCGTCGATCGCCGTTCCCGCTGCTCCCCACGTCGCGCCCGACGACGGGGGACATCTGATCGTCGTCCCTAGGCGGCACGTCGCGAGCCGGCGCGAGATCGACCTCCCGGAAGCCGTCGAAATGTGGCGACTGTCGACGATCGCTGCGGCGGCCCTCGAGCGCGTGCTGGGCGTCTCCTGGTTCAACTACCAGGAGAACGGCAATTGGACGGTCGACGACCCGCGACAGCGGCACCTGCACCTGCACGTCTACGGGCGGGCACGCGACTCGCGGCTCCAGCCGTTCGGGGAGTCGCTTCGCTTCCCACGGCGCGATGCGCTCGAACGGTGGGACCGGACCCCGTTCACGGAGGCGCACGTCGCTGCCCTCCGACGGGCGGTGCAGGCTGACCTATGAAGGGCCCAAGGGACGACGATCCCCTCCACCTTCGGGGGTCGCATGGGACGCCGTCGTGAAGGATCTGAGCCTCGGCGACTGGACGCAGCGACAGGTTCTTGCCGAGCTGGCGACGACGGAGACGTTGCTGTCGCGAGCGTCCGCGATGGCGTCCGAACGCCGCGAGCGGGCCGCTGAGATCATCGCCCTTCCGGACCTCGGCGTGGCTCGTAGCGTGCGTCGCATGCACGGCGGCTTCTTCAACGGCGCCCTCTACCAGTGGCACGGCAGTGGTTTCGTGCCCGTCGATGCGACCGTCAACTCGTGCGGCGTGAGCCTGTTCCGGCTTGGTTCGGCGCTCGCCAGCGAGGACGAGTTCTTCGATCGTGTCGAGCGCGCCCGGCATCGTGTCGACGGATCGCCCTACGTCTGGAACCTGGATACGAGCAACCATTTCGTCGCCTACGGCGAGATCGTGGGTTCTACGGGGCTCATCGAGGATGGGCCGTTCGCCCTTCTGCACTCGTCGGCTGCGGAGCACAAGCGCCAGCACCTCGGGCTCTACCCCACGCATGACAACTGGTTCGCGGAGCACGTCCGCGAGGCGACCGACGAAGCCACGGGGCGTACCTTGCGCTTCATCCACGGGCAGGTCGCCGAGACGTTCATCGACCTCGCGCAGCACCTCGAGCGGCACAACCGCATTCGCCACCGGCTCTTCGCGCAGGAGATCTTCGGTGCCGAGATACGGCCGGAGGAAGTCCTGTACCGACCGCACTACGGCATGCCGACCCGTTCGTCCGTCGCGGTGGGGTGTCAGTGGGTCGGCCCAGGCGAGGTGTACGCCTTCCTCACGACGTCCGACGAGCCGATGTACCTCATACAGGCGAAGGACGGAGGCCGCAACCGCGTCGAGCTCGATGGTCGACAGGTCCTCGTCGTGCCGCACGGGGTCGGGAACGTACTCGCCGAGCGCACGTCCCTTCGCATCGAACCCGATGGCCTCCGCATCGGCGATGCCCTATTCGGCGTCGAGGACTCGCTGCGGTTCGGAAGGGAGATCGAGTTGCGTGGGTTCGGGTCGAGTCCGCCACCCAGCAGTCGGCGAATCCTCCGCGACGTTCTCGAGGTGTGCCACGGGGAAATCGTGGCCGAACTTCACCAGGTCTACAACTACAACCGCGACACGGCTGGCTAGGAACCCACGGGGCGCGAAGGCCCCGCATCAACGGGCGCCTCCCGTGGGCCGCGGGGCCTTCCGTCCCATCCCGCACGATCCGCAGAACGACGCATCGCGCGTCACGTCCGCACCGCAGGCTCGGCAGGTATCGGGGCGGTCCTGCATCAGCTCGAAGATCCACTCGAACGCGATGGCGTTGCCGAACATCACGGCACCGGACAGCAACGGAATCAGCGTCGATCCCTCCGATAGCCTGAACCAGGATGACAGGTGCGACGTGAGGTACCGCTCGACACCGCTCTCGGTGAAGGCGAGCGTGGCGAGCAAGACGACGAAGAACGCGCCTCTGAGCCACCCGCCCATGATCAGGAACGGCACCACGAGACCGAGGAGCGCTCCGAGCACGAGGCTCGGCGTGAGGTACGCCGCGAACGTACCGAGGGCCCTTGCCACCTCGCCGGCGAGGTGGGGGTCCGCGAAGGCGTCCGGATCGAGCAGAGGTCCCAACAGCCCGTCCCATGCCTCGTCGGCCGTCGCGTCGAGGACGTTCGGATGCGCGGCGAGCGCGGCATCGAGCGTCGCTATGGCGTGCTCCCGATACGCTTCGAGTCGGGCTTCGGTGACGGGTTGGATGCGTGTCGTCGCCTCCGTGATCACCCTGGGGAAGGCGAAGATCGCCCCCGACAGGAAGAGGACTTGAAGCGCCAAGGCGAACGTCGAGTAGGCGGTGACGTCTCGGACGACCCTGAGTGCACGGGGTCCTCTCTCGCTGGACCGTCGCAACAGGAAGCGCAGGGTAGGGAGCAGGGTCACGACGATCGTGATCGGGACGATCCCAGCGGCGAAGAGGAGCAGGACCTCGATGGGATCGCGGTCGGTCCACGCCGTCAGGCGTGGCAGGAGGGCCACCAGGATGCCGACGGTGCCGAAGAGAGCGAGCACGAGCCACTGCGTGCGCGCGTAGCGGCCGAGCTCGCCGGCTTCGAAGGTGAGGGTCTCGAGGTACGTCCGTCGCGCCTCAGCGCTCCGAAGGAGCGTACGGAAGCCGATGGAGCGCCACGCCTGCCCGAGGGCCTCGTGCGCGACGAGGAGCAGGACGAGGAAGGCCAGGACCGATCCGACGAGCATCGCGATGCCGCCTAGGTGCACCATGATGCCGTCGAACAGCACGACTCTGACGGCGTCCAGGATCGCGCTCGTGCCCGGAGCGTTCGACCTTGCAGCGATGCCGTCGAGTCCACGGACAAGCTGCGTCCGGATGCCCCACGCGAGGATCCCCAGGGCCGCCGCCGCGAGCAGCGTGATCGCTACGACGGTCGCCAGTCCGTTGCGCACGGCGAAGCGGAGGGTACGCGCACGGATGCTCGCGAGCGCTTCGTCGACGTCGCGTTCGTCGGATCGATCGACGAACAGGACGCGTGGGGCGATCTCCCGGGATTCGCGGGCGGCGTCGGCAAGCGTGTCGGGGTCGGGCACGCGTCCCGATCCCGGCCTGCCGGCGACGAACGCGCGAAGGCGCGCGTGCGCCTGGAGGACCGGCGACGGGGGTGCCTCCGACCCGAAGGCCGTGTCGGGGGGCGCCGCCGAACCCGAAGCGTCGAGCTGGGATGCGAAGTCCTGCACCGTTCGCGCCAGGCCGGACTCGACGACGAGGATGGCGTTGGCCGGCGACAAGGCCGGTAGGCGGCACAGGTCGGCGACGGACACCCACGTTTCGAGGAGCGAAAGAGGAACGCCAGCGGAGGCGGAGAAGGCAGCTCGGCCTTCCGGATCGGATGCGACCTCGAGCAACGCGCGGGTGTCGTGGATGCCCGTTCTTTCCAGCGCGCGAAGGAGTTCCGATGGGAACCCTGGGAGCCAGTCGAGCCTGTAGATCATGGAGCGCTACCCGTGCGGACGCGGACGCGAGGACTCCCGGCGTTTCGCACGCGGGAATCCACGGAGGCGAGCACGCGACGCCGTCCCGCCTAGCCGATCGTCACGGAACTCGCAGGCCGGCGACCCAGCCCACGGGGTCGGGGAGGCGCCGCTGCTCCTGAAGCACCGTGCCGAGCGACTGACCATTGACCACGAGCGCGACGCGCACGCGTGCCTCGAGCCGGACGACCGATCCGATCGGAGGAAGGGGCTCGCTCGTCGTGACCGTGATGGCCTGACCTTCGGGCGATTCGGTATCGCGGAGGACGTAGACGCCGCCACCGATGAAGCCCCCGCCCGTGCTCGAGAGCACGATGCCACGCACGGTCACGATGGACTGATCCAGGGCCGACGCGCGGACGAGCACCTGGTTCACCCCGAGGTCCTTGCCCGGCCACCACCGTGTCGTGGCGACGAAGGTCACCGCAGCTGCCACGACGACCACGACGATCACCGCGAGAGCGATCCACCTGCGCCGGCCCCGGCGGTCTAGTGCTCGGCTCATGCCCAGTCCTCCATCGTGGATCGAAACTCGCTACACGGGAACGAGGGAGCGCAGCCTGTTCCGTGACGGCCCATCGGGTCGTGTGGCGAAGCAGCGCGATCGCCTTCGCTTCGTCAGGCAGTATAGCGCCGAAACGTCTGCGCACTGACGGTCTGCACGGCCAGAGGTGGTGGCATCGCGTGCATTCGGTCGCGCGTGGTGCCCTTGTCGCGTACGATGAATGCGTCATGTGGACGGATCTCCTCGACCTCATCCCCCTGATCCGCTTCTCGTGGCTCACGACGGCCGCGGTTTGGCTTGCGACGTTTCTCGTGGCGGCGATGCTGAGTACTTCGCAACTCTCCTCCCGCCATCGACGCGTGATCGTGTTCCTTTCGGCGGGTGGTGCACTGGCGCTCGTGTGGGCGGGCCTCGCCGACCTGGGCGAGCTGGCCCCCTCCGGCGTGCCGGTCCTCGGTCCGGAGTTCCTGTCCCTGTGGGGACTCGGAACGCTCGGGCTCGTTCCCCTCACGTTCGTCCTGCTCGGCGGGACGTTCCACGCCGACTACCACCCACGATGGGCGCCGTTCGCATACGTCTCCAAACTGGTGTCGTTCGTCGCCTCGCTCGTCACCATTCTCGGCTTCTACCTGCAGCACGGCGGCTGACCTTGCTGGGCGAGCCGTCCTAACGCCACGTCGCCAGGACGAGGAAACCAGCTACCCCTCCACCGACGCGGCGATCGTGCGATCCACGATCTCGTCCCCCACCTCCGGCCACAACGCCACCCCCTGCAGCGCCACGAGCGCGCCGTACGGCCCCGCCACCACCCGCGGCGCCAGCGCCGCGAACGTCACGGCGTCCCCATCGCGCGCCGCGGCGCGAACGACCTCTTCGACCGCTTCCTGCCGTTCCGTCGGTTCCAGCAAGGACGCAAGCTCCGCGCTGGGGATCGCTCCGGCCTGCGCCGTCGTGGCCAGAAGCTCCGATCGCGTGTGCCAGCGCGTCGTCGTGCCCGTGATGCCGTCGGCGATGGCCAGGGCCTGACGGAGCGCGTCGGCGGACGGGAGCATCGGTCCCAGCATGCGGAGCGCATCGGCGAGCGCGTCCTCGTCCTGCCACGCCGCCAGGATGGCGAGCGCCTCGTCCAGCGCCCCAAGCGCCGTCATCCCCTGTACCACCCGTCCCAGCATGCGGCCGGCACCGAGGTAGGAGCTACCGTCGCGCGGCAGGGCGCCGCGGAGCGCCCGTAGCGCGTCGGCCTCCAGGCCCCGCGCACGAAGTACGTCCGCGAGGCGCAGGTGCGTGCTCTGCCGTCCGTCGCCGAAGGCGTCGACCGCCTCCGCGTGCTGCAAGGCACGATCGATCATGCCCAGGTCGACCAGGCGGGTCACGATGCGGTCGTGCGGCGACGGCGCGGACGGGTCGAAGCCCAGCAGGCGCTCGACGTCGTCGAACCGGTTCTCCTCGGCCGTTGCCAGCGCGCCCAGCGCTTCGCGCACCGTGGGGTGATCGCCGTGCGAAGCGAGATCGTCCGGGCCGGCCGCGGCGATGTCCAGCAGCGCGGCCGCGCGCTCGGCGGGCGTGGTGATCGCTCGCGCGATCGCCCAGGCGCGACCGACGTCGCCGAGCTCGGCGAGCTTCGCCGCGGCGATCGAGCGGACCCCGTCGGCCACGATGCGTTCGAGGAGCTCGTCGTCGGGGCCGTCCGGGTCCTCCTCGCCCGAGGGCGTGCTCGCGTGCGCACGGGCCAGGGCCAGCGCGGTGCCGTACGCCTCGACCTCCGACGCGGTGTTCAGCCACCCAGATTCGGCATGCTGGACCGCTCGCTGCGCGGCCTCACGGGCCCGGTCCGGCATGCCTCGCGCTATCGCGGCCTCGGCCAGCTCGGTCCAGACGTGCAGAAGCGACACCCACGTCACGGTTTCGAAGCGCCGACGTGCCGGCGGTGCGGAGCGGTCCGAGCCTTCGCGCGAAAGCTCGAGGTGCTCGGCGGCGGCGGCGTGCGCGGCGTCCATTGCGCCGGTCTGGGTGGCCAGCCCGGCGATCTCGAGCCAGACGCTGTCCGTGTCGACCTCGGAGGCCGCGTCCGCGTCGTCGGTGGCCTCGCCCGTGCCCGCATCTTCGCTGTCCACGTCGGCGTCGACGCGGCGGGTGAGTTCGATCGCGCGCTCGTAGGCGCCGAGGCGGGCGAACGCCCCGGCCGCGCGAAGCTCCAGGTCGATCCGTTCCCATTCCGGGCAGTCGAGGGCGAGTGCCACGGCATCCTCGGCCAGCTGCTCGGCGATCGCAGCGACGTCCGACCCGCCGCTCCCATCCGAGGCGAGCGCCGCGTCCGACGCGAGCGCGAGGTAGGCGTTCGCGCGATGGTAGTCGTCGAGGCCCAGGCGTGCGCCGAGAGAACGCACGGCCCGCTCCGCGAGGTCGAAGCGCTCCATTCGAACGAGGTCGGATCGGACCATGGCGAGCAGCACGTCGCTCGACGTGCGTGCCTCTCGTGGCTCCTGCGCTCGCAGGCGATCCAGAACCGTCAGGGCGCGGTCGACCTCGCCCAGCGCGGCAAGCCGCGCAACGGTGACGACGCCGTAGGCCCTACGGATGTACGTGTCCGTGGGGAGCGACGCCCACACGCGATCGAAGGCCGCCACGTCGTCGTGCTCGAGGCTGTCGGGCACGAGCTGCGACGACAGCGACTCGCGCCACGCCGCGGGCATGCGCTCGATCAGGTCGAAGGCGTCCTCGACGCGCCCCCCGGTCGCCCACGCTTGGAGCGTCGGTCCGGCGTCCTCGACGTGCTCCCCGTCGGTCGCCCCGACCGTATCCAGGACCGCAGCGGCCTGCGCCGCGTCTGGCGCAGCGACGAGGACCGGGCCGACGGCAGCGGGCAGGCCGTAGCCGACGTGGGCGCCGTCGCCGCGCGGCCCGTTTCCCTCGGTCGCGAGCAACCGCACGACGTCGAGGGCCTCCTCGAAGTCGCCGAGGCGCGCGAAGGCGTCCGCCGCGTCGAACAGGGCCTCGAGTCGACGGCTCGTGCGCTCCCGTCGGTCGTGCGCACCCGCGCCGTGGGGCCCCTGGAGGCTGGCCACAGCACGACGCAGCGCGGCCCGAACGGCGTCGTTCCAGGCGGCGCCTCCCTCGCCGTGCGTACGCACGACCGCGACCAGCGAGGCGATGCGGCCCATCGGCGTCGGCGCCCGCTCGGCGATCGCCAGGGCTTCGTCGGGCGTGCTCCATGCGAGCGCGTCCTTGGCGGCGGTTCGCCAGGCGCGATCGCTGGACCCGGCACGTTCGAGCGCGGCCCGAACGGCCGCCCTGGCCTCCTGCGTCGAACCGAGCATGCCCAGGGTTCGCGCGATCCAGAGCTCGCTGGACCAGTCGGGGCCGACGCCGCGCTCGGCGAGGAGGCGCGCCTGCTCGATCAAGCCCATGGCGCGGGGCGGCTGGCCGTGACGCGCGAACGCCTCGGCCAGCGTCGCCAGCGTCGTGCTGCTCACCTGCCGGGCAGGCAGCCTGGGCACGAGCGCGAGGAGCTCGTCCCCCATCCCCAGCCGCACGAGGTGGTCAGCCGTGTGCTCCAGCTCCACCACGTGCAGGGCGTCGGGGTCGTCCCACGAGGGCCGGGCGTCCTCGTCGGGGTCGGGATCGTCGTCACGGCGGAAGTCGCGATCCACGAGCGCGCGGACGCGTTGGCGCAGCGTGTCCCGCTCGCTCTCGGACGCCGCCTCCCAGGCCGCGGCCGCCAGCGTGGGGATCCAGTAGCGGCGTCCGGACGGCGACGAGAGGCGTTCTGCGACGTCGAGCGTGGCGTTCGGGTCGTGGCCCGCGAGCCGTGACGCGACCCGCGAAAGGAGTCGGTCGCGATCGAGCCCGCTTCGCTCGATCAGGTCGAGGGCGGCAGCCGGGTCGACGGTCCAGGCGCACCATGCGAGCGCTTCAGCCACGCCGGGCTCGAGGGCGTCCAGGCCACCCCGTGCCACGGTCGCGATCCGAAGGGCGCGCATCGCCGCGGACGGGTCGCGGTCGCGCAGTAGCGAGGCGACGAGGATGCCCTCCTCGAGGCGGCGGGTGTCGTCGAGGTCGTGCAGCGCCTCGAGGGCACGGTCGGGATGGTCCGCGGCGAGCCACCCGAGCGCGGAGTCCGGGGAGCGGCGGGCAGCGGCCAGGGCGAGCAACCGCGCGGTGCTCTCGATCCCGTCGCCGCGTGCGACCGCCTCGCGGAAGGCGCGGACGAGGTCGTGGTCTCGCGCGCCGCGTCCGAATCCGTCCTGCGCATCGTCCATGGCCCGATCCTACGGGTGGCGGCCGCCCGGCGAAGCGACTGCGCAATCGTGGACCTTCGTTAGGGGATGGGCGCATCGTGCGCGACCTGCGTGTCGGAGGGGGACGCTCCGGAGATCCACTCGCCTCCGGATCCAACGCGTGTTGTCGCGTCGCTCAAGCCGCGAAGAACCGCCGGAGGATCGCGTCCAGCAGCGGCAGCCCCGCGTCGGTCGCGCGCAGCGTCGCGCCGTCCAGGGTCAGCCGGCCTGCGGCGACCTCGTCCTCCAGGACCGGCGCGAACCGTTCGCGCGGGTCGATCCCGGCGCGCGTCGTCAGCGCGTCCAGGTCCACGCCCCGCGTCGTCCGCAGCCCGGTCATCAGCCGTTCCAGCAGGTGCTCGTGAGGCGTCAGGGGTTCCCGCTCCGGCGGGTCGCCGCGCAGCCAGGCCTTGATCGGGGGGTTCGTGACGCGCTCTCCGAGGTCGGCCGGATCGGTACCGTCGCCCAGAGGTAGGTACCCCGCGGCGGACGGGCCCAGGCCCAGGAAGTAGGCGCCGTGCCAGTAGACCTGGTTGTGGACCGCCTCGCGGGCGGGCAGGGCGTGGTTGGACACCTCGTAGCGGCGGTAGCCGTGGCGCGCCAGGCGCCCGGCCGCGAGGGCGTAGTCGTCCGCGGCGCGGTCCTCGTCCACCGTCACCTTGCGCCGCGCGAACGGCGTGTACGGCTCGATCGTCAGCGTGTAGACCGAGACGTGCCCGACGCCGGTCGCGGCCAGCCGGTCCAGGTCCTCGGTCGGGTCCTGCCCCGGTACGGCCAGGATCAGGTCGGACGACACCTCCAGGCCGGAGGCGACCGCCGTCGCGACCGCGTCCAGGCCGGTGGCGGCGTCGTGCGCGCGGCCCAGGAAGCGCAGCACGGCGTCCTGCGTGCTCTGCAGGCCGATCGACAGGCGCGTGACGCCGAGGTCCGCGAAGAACGCGACGCGATCGGCGTCGAAGGTGGCGGGGTCGGCCTCGAGCGTCACTTCGCGCGCGGCGCGCAGGTCGAAGGCGTGACCGATCGCCTCCAGGACCCGCCGCAGCTCGTCGTCGCCCAGGTGGGACGGCGTGCCGCCGCCCAGGTAGAGCGTCTCCAGCGGTCCGCCGAAGCGCGTCCCGGCCTCGGTGATCTCCTGCTCCAACCGGTCCAGGTAGCGCGCCACCAGCCGCTCGTCGCGGCGCATCTTGTGGAAGTCGCAGTAGGGGCAGACGTGCGGGCAGAACGGCACGTGCAGGTAGAGCGAGCGGGGAGGGCCGGGCGCGGCGGTCACCCGCTCAGGGTACGCGGGTCGCCGGGCCAGGGCGGAGCGTCGCACGACCGGGCGGCTGTCGTCGGGGCGTGTCCGCAACGGCCCGTCAGCGAAGGTCGGCTCGACGTCGGCGCCGTCCATGATCGCGGCCATGTCGGCCTCGATCATGCGGCCCCACCCCAGCGCGATCGACACGCCCGCCGCGAACAGCGTCAGCGCGTCCGCCAGCCGGCCCCAGCGCAGCCACTCGCGCCGCCCGCGGAAGGCGTCGCGCCACAGCCAGTGCGCGCCGATGATCATCAGCAGCCCCACCACGAACGCCAGCGCCCCGCCCCAGTCGCCCAGCACCCGCTCGTAGTTCTGCAGGCCCACGAACCCGCCCTGGCGGATGCGCCAGCGGTAGAGACTCATGTAGATCGCGTAGCCGATCGGGAACAGCCCGAACAGGCCGATCAGGACGACCGAGGGGAGGATGAACAGGTAACCGGTGGCCCACTCGCCGCGGAATCGAGTCCGCTTCCGAACCTGCGTCGGGACGACGCGCACGGGAGCGGGAACGGGCTCCTGCATGGGTCGACATTGCCGCGTCCGGACGTCAGGACGGCGTCAGGTCCGGGGGTAGCATCGCACCGTGTCCGAACGACGCTACGAAGCGGAGGTGCTGCCCGGCCTGGCGCCGTTCGCCCATGCCGAGCTGGCCCGCCTCCCCGGTGCACGGCCCGACCCGCTGACACGCGACGCGCCCGCCGCCGCGCGCCTCGACCGGCTGCCGTTCGCCTGGCGGGGTCCGTCCGATCCGCCGCTGGAGCCGCTGCGCACCGTCACGTCGCTGCAGCGGGTGCTGGACTTCGCCGTACCGCGGCCGCGTGCGCTGCTGGGGGACGAGGCGCTACGCACGATCGTGCGCGAGGCGCGCGTCGTCGTGGCGGCCGCGGGCCCGTTCGAGGGGCTGCGGCTGGAGGCGGCCGGACGCGATTCGGCGGTGTTCGCTCGCCTGCGTGTCGCGCTTGCGCGGGAGCTGGCCCTGGCCGACGCGCCGGACGACGGCGAGCTGCGCCTGCGGGTCCGGCCGCGACCGGACGCCGGGCCCGTCGGCTGGCAGGTCCTGATCCGGACCACGCCCCGGCCGGCCTCCGCGCGCGTCTGGCGCGTCGCCAACCTTCCCGGCGGCCTCAACGCCTGCGTCGCCGCCGCGATCTGGCGCTGGGTCGGCGTGGGCCCCGACCAGCGCGTCGTCAACCCGATGTGCGGCAGCGGCACGCTGCTGATCGAGCGGGCGCGGCAGGGCCCCGCCGCGCGCCTGGTCGGGCTGGACCTGGACCCCGATGCCCTGTCCGCCGCGGCCGCCAACGCGCACGCGGCCGGCCTGGCGGTCGACAGCGACCTGACCGGGCGCGCCGGTCCGACCGGCGGCGCGACCGTGGAGCTGCGCCTGGCCGACGCCGGCGCGAGCACGTTCCCCGCCGGGTCGTTCGACGTGCTCGTGGCCGACCCGCCCTGGGGCGACGCCGTCGGTGACGCGGCCACGCTGCCCGACGCCTACCGCCGCCTGCTGGACGAGGCCGCCCGACTGGTCGTGCCCGGCGGGAGGGCCGCGATCGTCACCCATGCGCTGCGCGCCTTCGACGCCGCGCTGGAGGGCGCCGGCGCGTCGTGGCGCGAGGAGGGCCGCCTGCGCGTCTTCCACGGTGGGCACCGGCCCGCCCTGGTCCGCCTGAGCCGCCGCCGGGACCGGCGTCCACGCGCCCCGGGCGGGACCTGAGCGCCTGCTAGACTCCGGGGCATGGTCGCCGCCCTCCGCCGCGTGAAACCGGGCTGGATCGTGCTGCTCGTCGCCGTCGTGTACGCCGTCGTCGTCACCGCCGTGGCGCGCGACGCACGGGCCGAGGCGCGCGAGCTGCGCCTGCAGCTCGCGGTCGCGGCCCCCCCGGCGGCCGCCGCGCAGGAGGCCGACGACCCCGAGCCGCCGGTCGCACGCGACGGGCTCTGGTTCCCGGTTCCGGGCGCCGCCCTGCCGGCCGACGACGCCCACCTGCCGGGCGCCCCGCGGCCGTACCGCGACGGGGTCTCGCAGGGCTTCGCCTTCTACGCCGACGACGTCGGGGTCCCGATCGTGCTCGGTACGCCCGTCGTGGCCGCGACCGACGCGACCGTCGTGCGCCTGGACGCCGCCTACCGCGAGCCGACCGAGGCCGAGTGGGAGGCGCTGCTGGGCGCCGTCGCCGACGGCGCCGACGAGGAGCAGCTCGACCGACTGCGCGGCCGCCAGGTCTGGCTCGAGGACGCCGAGGGTCGCATCTACCGCTACGCCCACCTCGCCTCGATCGAGCCGGACCTGCGCGTCGGCCAGCGGGTCGCCCGCGGTCAGGTGATCGCCCGCGCCGGCAACTCCGGCACCGACGACGGCGTCCAGGGGGGGCGCGGCGGCGTGCGGCTGCACTTCGAGATCTGGGAGGACGGCGCCTTCCTCGGCGACGGCCTCGAGCCGGCCGCCGTCCGCGCCGAGGCGGCCGCGCGCTTCGTCGGTCCGTGAGCGCTCCGGGCGAGCCCCGCGACGGTCCCGAGCCGCGCCGCGAGGACGCGGCGCCGGGCCCGGCGCCGCACGACGACGCGCCGCGCGACGACGGGCAAGGCCCGCCGGCCCACGCCGCGCCGACCCACGAGGTCACCGCGCTGGAGCTGATCTGGCACTCGACCTGGGTGCGCGCCGCGACCTACCTGATCCTGGCGGTGCTGCTGATCATCGCCCTCTGGAGCCTGCGCGACCGCTACGCCTTCGCGCTGCAGGTGGGCGTGATCGGCTTCGTGGTCGCCTACGTCCTGAACCCGGTGGTCGAGGCGCTGGGCCGCATCCGCGTGCGCCGTCCGTTCGCCGTCGTGATCGTCTACCTGGCGCTGGCGCAACTGCTGGTGTTCGGCTCGATCCTGATCGGCCAGGTCGTGGTCGAGCTGAGCCGCTTCGTCGCCCTCATCCCCGACGCGGTTCAGAGCTTGGGCGAACAGTTCGCCCGGTTGGGCGCATGGTTCGAGGGGATCCTCGCTCGCCTGCCGGACAGCGTCACCGAGTTCCTCGACACCCGCCTGGGGCTGGTGCCCGACAGCGATCTGGGCGTCCAGGCCCAGGACCGCGTGGCCGGCGTGCTGGAGACGGCGGTCGAGAACCTGCTGGCGCTGTTCGAACGGATCCTCGCCGGCGGCCCCAGCGTGCTGCTCAGCAGCGCGACCAGCTTCGTGTCGACCACCCTGCAGGTGTTCCTGATCCTTTTGGCCAGCGCCTACTTCCTCTACGACTTCCCGCGCTTCAGCGCCAACTTCCGCCGCTTCGTCCCCGTCCGCTGGCGCCCCGTCGCCTTCGACCTGCTCACCAAGACCGACCGCGCCGTCGGCGGCTACCTGCGCGGACAGCTGCTGATCACCAGCCTGCTGGGGATCCTGATCTGGATCGGCCTGTCGCTGATCGGCATCCCGCTGGCCACCGCGATCAGCTTCCTGGCCGCGATCTTCAATCTGGTGCCCTACCTCGGTCCGATCATCGGCGTGATCCCCGCGGTGCTGCTGGGCTTCACGGTCAGCCCCTGGGCGGCCCTGCTGGCGGTGGTGGTGTTCGTCGTCGCCAACCAGCTCGAGGGCAACGTGCTCAGCCCGATGATCCTGGCCAAGAGCGTCGACCTGCACCCGGTCACGGTGCTGCTGGCGATCATGGCCGGCCTGGGCCTGCTGGGGTTCGTGGGGGCGCTGCTGGCGGTGCCGACCGTGGCGCTCACGAAGGTGCTGCTGGAGGACTACCTGTTGACGCGGCCGGCCTACCAGGAGCCAGCTGCGGCCGAGGCGCCGGCCCCGCCGCAGGAGTGAGCGTCTCCAGGATGCCACGATAGACTCGGGCGTGGCCCGCAAGCGCTCCGCCAAGTCCAAGGGAACCACCCGCCAGGGCGATCGCTCGATCGACCTGGAGGCGATCGGCCTGGTGCTGCTGGCTGCCGGCGCGTCGCTGGCCGGGCTGCTGGCCCCGTCCCTCCCGACCGGGGAGATCGGCGCCTGGACCCAGCGGACCCTGGTCGGTCGACTGGGCTGGGGCGCCTACGCGCTGCCCTGGCCGGCGCTGGTGCTGGGCGGGTTCTTCCTGGTCCGGCGCGCGCCGCGCGGCTGGCCGCGGGTGCTGCTGGGCTACCTGCTGACCGCGACCGGCGCCTGGGCGCTCGTGATGATCGTGCGTCCCGGCGCGGCCGGTGCCTGGGGGGTGTCGGCGCGTGCCGTGCTGACCGGGGCGGGCGGTGCCGCGATGATCCTGCCGGCCGCGCTGCTGGTCACGCTGGGCATCGAGGCGATGCTGGCCTGGCGCCCGACCCGGATCGTGCGCACCCTGCTGCGGGCCGCCGGCCGCGCTGCACGCGGCGCCTGGCGTTGGGCCGTGCGCACCCGCCGGGCGCTACGCGAGCGGGCGGCGTTCCAGGCGGACGTGGCGCAGGTCCGTGCCGCTGCGGCGCGCATCGGTCGCGACCTGGACGCCTTGATGAAGCTGTACCCCGGCAGCGGCGAGCCACGACGCTGGCACGATGCGATCGACGAGGTACGCGCTCGCCTCCGTGGCGTGTCGGAGGAGGGTCTGGCCGAGGTGCGCGCCGACGTCACCACCTGGCGGACCGCCGTCGACGAGTTCACCGCCGCCCGTGCGGACGAGCTGATCGAGTCGTTGCGGGCCGAGGGCGTCCGTGAGATGGAACCCTGGTTGAAGGCGCGCCATAGCGACGTGGCCGAGTCGGTCGAGGACAGCGGTCCGGCCGCCACCGCCCTGGATGGCGTCCGCGCGGCGCTGGCCTTCGACCTGACCGCGCTCGAGACCCGCTACCGCAGGCTGACCCGTGCCCGCGACCAGGCCGAGACGACGCTGTCCGGAGTGGACGTCACCGGACTGGTAGCCGCCAGCGAGGCGCACGCCGCCCGCCGCGCGGCCTACAAGGAGATCGCTGCCGTCACCGAGGCGCTGGACGCCGACATCGAACGGCTCGAGAGCTGGCGCGGGCTGATCATTGACCTCGCCCGGCTGCGGGCCGACGCGCCCGACGTGGCCGAGGTGGGCGAGTACGACGCGACCCTTGCGCAGGAGCTCCGCGACAACGGCCGCGAGGCGCTGGCGCAGGAGTCCGCCTGGCGCGAGGCGTTGGCGGCGGTCGAAGGGCGCGCGCGCGAAGCGATGCGCCGCGCGCACCGCGCGGCGCTGGCCGGGACGGGTGCATCGAGGGAGCCGGCGATGGACGGGACACCCGAGCTGCTCGGGCCGGAGGACGTCGAGGGGCGCGTCCCCGTCGGCGTCGCGGCGGGCGAGGCGGAGGCAGGCGCGACACCCCCGTTCGACGCGACCGACCAGGTCGCCGGCGGGACCGCCGCGGGCCCGGGCTCGCCCGACCGACCGGCGGCCACGCGTGAGGCGGACGACCTGCCGGCCGTCGGCGGCATCCCGATCCAGCTCCCGCCGATCGACCTCTTGGACCCGCTCCCGCCACGTGGCGACGATCCCGAGGCGCTGCGACGCGAGGTGCGCGAGCGCGTGCGCCGCATCGACGAGACGCTGGCGAACTTCAACCTCGAGGGCCGTGTCGTCAGCTCCGTCCGGGGCCCGACCGTCACCCGCTTCGAGGTCGAGCCGGCGCCAGGCGAGAAGATCTCCCGCTTCGCCAACCTGGCCGACGACCTGGCGCTCGCGATGGCCGCCGGCTCGGTTCGGATCGAGGCGCCGATCCTCGGCAAGAGCGTCATCGGCCTCGAGGTACCCAACGCCGACCGCGACCTGATTCGTTTCCGCGAGGCGGCCGCCTCGCAGGTGTTCACGCGGGCTCGCGCGCGGCTGCCGTTGATCCTCGGCAAGTCGATCGACGGCGAGATGGTCGTCGCCGACCTCGCCAAGATGCCGCACCTGCTGATCGCCGGCTCCACCGGTTCGGGCAAGTCGGTCGCGGTCAACACCCTCATCGCCAGCCTGATCTACAAGTTCCTGCCGACCGAGCTCCGCTTCGTGATGATCGACCCGAAGATGGTGGAGTTGACGCCCTACGACGGGATTCCCCATCTCGTGCGACCGGTCGTCACGGATCCGAAGGACGCAGCGGGAGTCCTGCTCGGGACGGTCGGCCACATGGAACGACGCGTCAAGATGATGAGCCGCGTCGGCGCGAAGAGCCTCGATCAGTACAACGAGAAAGCGCGGAACCTCGATCTGCCCCAGCTCCCGATCGTCGTGATCGTGATCGACGAGTTGGCCGATCTGATCATGACCTCGGCGAAGGAGGTCGAGGCAGCCGTCATGCGGCTCGCCCAGATGGCGCGCGCCACCGGCATGCACCTGATCCTGGCGACGCAGCGGCCGTCGGTCAACATCCTGACCGGACTCATCAAGGCCAACGTGCCGGCCCGGATGGCCTTCGCCGTGAGTTCGGGACACGACTCGCGAACGATTCTCGATTCGATCGGTGCGGAACGCTTGATCGGCAGCGGCGACATGCTCTACCGCGAACCTCGTCTGTTCAAGCCCATCCGTCTTCAGGGACCGTTCGTGAGCGAGGACGAGATGGGCGCCCTGGCCGCCTTCCTGCGGCGGCAGTACTTCGACGACGAGTTCGTCGAGGCCTACGGCGACGACTTCGAGCCGGTCGCGACCGACGATTCGACCGCGTCGGGCCTGATCGACTGGAACGACGACAAGCTCCGGCATGCGGCCGAGCTGGTCATCGCGGACGGGCACGCCAGCGTCAGCCGGCTGCAGCGGCGCCTGTCGGTCGGCCACGCCCGCGCCGGCAAGCTGATGGACTCGCTGGAGGCGCTGGGCGTCGTCGGTCCGCACGTCGGCAGCAAGCCGCGCGAGGTGCTCGTGGCGCTCGAGGAGCTGCCGGACATCTTCGGGCGCTGACCGCGGCGGCGTGCCCTGGCGGGCCACGCGCTCAGTCCAACCGCTCGACCCGCACGTCCTCCAGCAGCGCCTCGACGTCCTCGCGGTGGCACAGGTCGGTCCCCGGCGTCGTCGCCGTCGCCGTGCCGCACGCCACCCCCAGGCGCAGCGCCTCCTCGGGCGGCCGCTCCTCGGACATCGCGACCAGCAGGCCCGCCAGCAGCGAGTCGCCCGAGCCCAACGGCGAGTCCACCGTGATCTCCGGCGGCACGGCGTGCCAGGCGCCCGCCTCCGACAGCCACAGCGCGCCGTCCGGACCCAGGCTGCAGACGACGGTGCGGGCGCCCATGGCGTGCGCCTCCTCGGCCGCGGCGCGGGCGTCCTCCACGCCGGCGATCTCGCGACCGACCAGCCGCCCCAGCTCGTAGGCGTTGGGCTTGATCAGCGCGACGCCGGCCTCCAGCGCGGAGACCAGCTCGCGATCGGCGTCCACGACGACCGGCACGCCCTCGCCCGAGGCGCGCTCGGCGATGCGGGCGTAGAGGTCGCTGGGCACCCCAGGAAGCAGGCTGCCGCTGAGGACCAGGAAGTCGGGCGCGCGCAGCTCGAAGACGCTGTCGACCAGGCCGTCGACCTCGTCGGGTCGGACCTCGGGTCCTGGGCCCGACACCCGCAGCTGGTGGCCGTGGTCGTCCTGGATGATCGCGTTGGTGCGGGTCGGGGCGTCGTGCCGGGCGAACCAGGTCTTGACCCCCTCGGCCCGCAGCAGGTCGAGGATCTCGTCCCCCGCGCGGCCGCCCGCGAAGCCCATCGTGACCGTGGCGTGGCCCAGCCGCGTCGCCACGCGCGAGACGTTGACGCCCTTGCCGCCGGCGGCGCGCAGCACCTCGCGGGCGCGGACGGTGTCGTCGTAGCGGACCTCGCTCACCCGGTAGGTCAGGTCGAGGGCCGGGTTGACGGTGACGGTGTGGATCATGGGCCCAGCATAGGACCCGCGCGGCGTCGACCCGGCCGGCGTCAGTCGCCGTCGGGCGGCAGCGGCCGGGTGAAGGTGGCCAGGTGGGCCTGCTCGTCGAAGCCCTGCTTGGCGTAGAAGCCGCGCTCGTACGCCTCGCCCGAGCGGCCGGTGTGCAGCAGCAGTCGGGCGCAGCCGCGTGCGCGGGCCTCCCGCTCGACCCGTGCCAGCAGCGCCGATCCGGCCCCCTCGCCGCGCGCGGCCGAGTGGACGAACAGGTCCGAGAGCAGGCCCGACGGGCCGACCCGCAGGTCGCGCGTCCAGTCGACCGTGGCGAAGCCCAGCACGCCGCGCTCGGCGTGCTCGGCGACGAAGATGTCGCGCTCGGCCTCCTCGCAGGCGGCGATCTCCCGGCGTACGCGATCGCGGACCAGGGCGTCCGGCTCGGCCACGGCGGAGGTGATGCGTGCGTCCTCGAGGAGCTCGGCGAGGGGCGCGGCGTCGGTGCGATCGGCGGGGCGGACGTGCAGCATGGCGGCCTCCGAGCGGGAGCGCGGTCGGTCGGCGGCGGGGTGGGCCGGGGGGAGCCTAGGCCGCGTCGCCCGCGGGCGCCGTCGCTCGGACGACGCGCAGCGCGCCCGCCTGGCCGACCTCGTAGGCCTCCTCGACGCGACCGTCGTCCGCGCGCCGGTAGCCCCACGCCATCTGCTCGGTGTCGAACGCGTAGGCGACCGTCCCGTCGGCCTGCAGCGCGATCACGCCGCCCTCGCCGCCCGCGGCGTTCACCGCCTCCAGCAGGTCGCGCAGGGCCTCCTCCGGTGCCGTGCCGGCGTCCAGCCTCGTCGCCAGACGGTGGGCGGCCGCGACGCGCAGGAACGCCTCGCCGCGACCGGTGCAGCTGATCGCCACCCGGGCGTCGGCCCAGGTGCCGGCGCCCGGGATCGGCGCGTCGCCCACCCGGCCCGGCCGCTGCCCCAGCACCCCGCCGGTGCTGGTCGCGGCCGCCAGCCGCCCCTGCCCGTCCAGCGCCAGCGCGCCGCAGGTGGCCGACCCCTCGGGGGCCGCCCGTCGCGCGCGCCAGCGCTCCCAGGCGGCGCGGGAGCGCGCGGTGATCAGCTCGCTCGGGTCGATCGGCGCGGGCTCCAGCGCCTCGGCGCCCGGACCGACCATGAGCACGTGCGGCGTGGCCTCCAGCACCCGGCGGGCCAACGTGACCGGGTTGCGGCTGGTGCCGACGCAGGCGACGGCGCTGGCCCGGCCGTCGCCGGTCATCACCGCCGCGTCGCACTCGACCGTCCCCTCGGAGGTCAGGGCCGAGCCGCTGCCGGCGTTGAAGGCGCGCCGGTCGTCCTCCATCGATCGGACCGCCGCGACGGCCGCGTCCAGCGCCGTGCCTCCGGCGTCCAGGACCGCCCAGCCGGCGTCCAGCGCCGCCGCCAGGCCGCTCCGGTAGTCGTCGCAGCGGTCGTCGCGGATGCGGCCCGCCCCGCCATGGATCAGAAGCGCGTGCATGGCGGATGCTACCGCCCGACGGCGACCCGGGGAGGCCCGCGCAGGTTCGTGCCGTCCGGACGCGGGTGGGCGCCGCCGGTAGACTGCGAACGATGCGCATCGCGGCGTTCTACCTGCTGCTCGTGGCCGCCCAGGGCCTGCTGTCGGCGGCGTTCGGCAGCCTGCCGGCGCCCGACCTGTTCCTGATCGCGATGCTGACGCTGCTGGGGCGGGTGGTGCCGTGGCAGTTGGTGCTGATCGCCTACGGCATCGGCCTGGCGCAGGACGTGATCGGCTTCGGCGCGCTGGGCGTGCACGCCCTGGCGCTGGCCGCCGCCGCGCTGACCGCCACGGTGGTGCGCATGCAGCTCTCCGGGACCGGGCTGCTGGAGCGCCTGCTGATCCTGGTGGGCGCCCAGGCCGGCAAGTGGGTCGTCGCGGCCGCGCTGCTGCTGTGGCTGTCCGGCACCCCCGAGGACCCCGCCATGCTGGCCGCGGTCGCCGTGACCGAGACGGTCCTCACCGCGGCGCTGGGCCTGCTGCTGCTGCCGCTGGGCGACGCGCTGCTGGACCGCGCGAAGATGCTGCCCAAGGAGCTGCTGTGATCCAGCGGATGCGCGGCCTGCTGGCGCTGATCCTGACGGTGCTGGTCGTCTTCGCCGGGCGGCTGGTGTGGCTGCAGCTGGCGCAGGCCGAGCAGTACAGCGACCTGTCGTTGCAGAACTTCACCCAGCAGGCGCGCATCGCGCCGCTGCGCGGCCGCATCCTGGCGCGCGACGGCACCGTCCTGGCGGACAACCGCGTCGCCTACGACCTGATGTATTGGGGGGGCGAGGTCGAGGGCTGGTCGCGCCTGCAGCACCTGCTGGACCTCGAGGGCGATCCGACCCCGCCCGACCCGAGCGACCCCGAGCAGGCGCGCGCCGGCGCGGTGGCCGCCTGGAACATCCCCGACCAGCTGGTCCCCGCGGTCGAGGAGCGCGTCGCCGGCCAGCCCGCCCTCTACCTGCGCGAGCGGATCGAACGGATCTACCCGACCAACCTGGCCGCCCAGACGGTCGGCTATACCGGGCTGGCCGACCCGGCCCGCCATCCCGGCTACGCCATCGACGACATGATCGGCGTCAGCGGCCTCGAGGCGGGACTCGAGCCGTGGCTGTTCGGCCGGCCCGGCCGGGAGTTGGTCGAGGTCGACAACCGTGGCCTGCCGATCCGGCGGCAGACGGTCGAGGCGGCCGTGCCCGGCGAGGACGTCGTCACCACCCTCGATCCGGACGCGCAGCGCGCGGCCGAGGGGGCGCTGGCCGGCGCGGTCGCCTACGTCAACGCCTACCGGCGCGAGGAGGAGCTGCCCGAGATGGACGTCGCGCGCGGCGCGCTGCTGGCGATGGACGTCGCCAGTGGCGACGTGCTGGCGATGGCGTCGTGGCCCAGCTTCGACCAGAACGTCTTCACCCATCGCCCCAGCGACCCCGACGCGGTCGCCGCGATCCTCGGCGACGCCCGCCTGATGCCGCTCCAGAACCGCGCGATCGAAGCGTTCCCGCCCGCCTCGACCTTCAAGGTTCTCAGCTCCTACACCCTGCTCGAGGAGGGCTTCGTGTCGGCCGCGGAGCGCTTCGCCTGCACCGCCTCGGTCACCTTCGGGGGCATCACCTGGCACAACTGGGCCGAGTCCTACCGCGGTCGACAGAACGCGGCCGAGGCGATCGCGGACAGCTGCAACACCTACTACTGGCATGCGGCGTTGGAGACGCCCGGCTTCGGCGACGGCTGGGGCCCGTTCGTCCAGGCGCTGCACGACGACGCCCTGGAGTTCGGCTACGGCCAGCCGGTCGGCATCGGTCTGCCCGGTGAGCGCGCCGGCCGCGTGCCCGACCCCGACTGGGTGCGCGAGGTGAAGGACACCTCGTGGTACCCCGGCTACACCCTCAACACCGTCATCGGGCAGGGCGACGTGCTGGCCACCCCGCTGCAGACCCTGCGCTTCCTCGGGGCGCTGGCCAACCGGGGCTCCCTGGTCGAGCCGCGCCTGGTCGCCCGCGTCGGCGAGCAGCCGCAGGACGTCGTGCGGCGCGAGCTGCCCGGCCGCTCCTGGGACGTGCTGGCCGAGGGCATGCGGCGGATGGTGACCGACCACGGCTCCAGCCGGGTGATCGGGCCGGCGGTGTCCTTCCCGTTGACCGTCGCCGGCAAGACCGGCACCGCGGAGAACGGTCGTCCCGACGGGTACGAGCACGCCTGGTTCATGGCCTACGCCCCGGCCGAGGAGCCCCGCATCGCGGTGGTAGTCTTCCTCGAGAACGCCGGGTCGAGCAGCGCGACCGCCGTGCCGGTCGTGCGGGACTTCCTGGTCGACTACTACCGGCTTCCGGTGCTGGTGGCGGAGGGGGCGAACGGACCGTGAAGGCGAGAGGCATCCGCGGCGGCATCCTGCTGCGCATCGAGTCGGACGACGACAGCGACAGCGTCCGCTCGGCCCTGGCCGAGCACCGCGAGCTGCTGAGCGACAAGGTCTCGATCGAGGTGGCCGCGCGGCTGGACCTCGCCGTCCTGGACGTGGTGCGCGAGGCGGTGACCGAGGCGGGCGGCACGCTGCGCGACCTGCGCCCCCCGACGGCGGTCGAGCAGGCCCGCGGCGAGACCAGGATCCTGGCCCGCACCGTCCGTTCCGGCGGCCGGGTCGAGTCCAGCGGCTCGGTCGTCATCCTCGGCGACGTGAACGCCGGCGCCGAGATCCTGGCCGCCGACGACATCATCGTGATCGGCACCCTGCGCGGCCTGGCCCACGCCGGCGCCAACGGCAACGAGCGCGCGGTCGTCTGGGCCCAGCGTATCCGCAGTCCGCAGCTGCGCATCGGTCCCGCCGTGGCGCAGGCCGACGGCGGCGACGCCACCTCCGGGCCGGAGGTCGCGCACCTCGTCGACGGTCAGATCGTCGTCCGTCCCTGGAACGTCTGACCCGGCGCGCGGCTCACGGCCGCGGAGCGGGACCGTCCCGCCAGGCGCCCGCCGGTCCCCCCGACCAGTGCACCTCGCCCGGCGGCGCGTGGGTCAGGCGCGCCGCGACCTCCAGCAGGTCCAGCCGGTAGGCGAAGCGCGTTCGCAGCACCCACAGCTCCAGCTCCCGCGCCAGCGCGGCGGCGTCGCCCGCCCGCTCCAGCGCGCGGGTGCGCCGGGCGTACGCCAGCGCGCGGTTCACCGCCAGGTCGAACAGCTCGTCGCGCGCCACCGGCC